>CAZPUV010000099.1:0-8861 GCA_964589805.1 uncultured bacterium
AGATCGACGAACGGATCGGCACCGTGCGCGCGCGCATCGCCGCAATCCGCGAAACGCTCGCCGAACTCGATCACGGGCGGTCGGCGCTGGACACCGGAAACGCCGCCGCCAACCCGGAAACGTTTGCCGACGCGCCGCTGCCACCCGTGGGCCCCCCGCCGCGCGAAACGAGCACGCCGCGCCCACCGGCAGCGGAGCCCGTCGCGGAGAGACGCCCGGTGCAGGAACCCGTCGCGGAGAAACGCCCGGTGCTGCGCCCCGCGAGTCCCGCGGTACCGGCGAACAACGCCTTCGAGAACCCCCACGACTGGCTCGACGAATTCGGCGGCGAGGCGAAGCAGCGCGAGACGAGCGAAGCCGCAACCCCCGATCCCGAGGCGGATCCGCAGCAGGAAGCACCGCCGCCGGCCGAGACCGCCGCTCCGCCGAGCCTCGTGTTCGTCAGCGGGCCGCACGCGGGACAGTCAATTCCGCTGCTGCAGACCACGCTGACGATCGGCCGGGAGCACGACAACAACATCGAGATCAAGGATCTCGACGTGGCTCGTTACCACGCGCGCATCCTCAACATGCGCGGCGAGTACATGATCGAGGACATGGCGAGTTCGACCGGAACCTGGGTCAACGGCGTGCGCGTGGAACGCACGGCGCTCGGCCACGGGGACGTCATTCGAATCGGGCAGACGGAGATCGCGGTCGACTTCGAGTGGGCGTCAAATTCGCTCGAGCGCGCCGGCATCGACCCAGCCGCCTAGATCACCGGGCAGATCCACGCGCACCCACCCGGGGCGCGATTCGCGCACCGAGACCGAGGTCCCCTCGTGGATCTTGAACTGCACCGTGGCGTCGCGGCTGGGTCCGCTGAACACGGACACCTCTCCCGCAACGATCACACCGTGCTGCCGCTCGCGCTCCATGCGCAGCTTGTGAATCGAGGACCCCGCGAACATCGCGCCCGCGAGGAACACAGCGCACATGGCGAGGATCGTGTCCTGGGCGACATCGAGCCCGAACAATCGGCCGGGCGAGAAGATCGACGCCTTCCTGAGGAACGCGCCCACCCGGGGTTCGCGCCGGAAGACGAACAGGATGGCCAGCACGCTCAGGAGCAGGTAGAAACCCGACGCGATGACGACGGACTCCGAGGCCGTTGTCCTCCGGTGCCAGACGAGGACGGCGTTCCTGAACCCGTTCTCCGCCGGGACCAGCTGCTGGTCTCGCAGAAGGGAGCGGGTGAGCGCAAGATTGGCCCGCACGTCGTCATCGCGCGGAGCGACGCGGCGCGCGCGTTCGTACCAGAGCACCGCGCGCCCCATCTCGCCCGACTCGAAGCAGGCGTTGCCGAGATTGTAGAAGAGGTCGGCATCCACCACGCCCCGTTCGACGAGATCCGAGTAGTGATCGATGGCGAGGCCGTAGTCGCCGGCCTCGTATGCCTCGTTGCCGCGGGCGAAGATCGCGTCGAGATCGCTTTCCCCGGCGAGCGCGATCGAACCCGTCACGACGAGCGCGGCTGTCACACACGCGGCGAGCAACCGCTTCATCGCAACCGCCTTTCGACGGCGCCCAGCGCCTCGCGCGCGTCGTTCACGATCCGGCGGCCGTCGACGGCCCCGCTTCCCCCCGCCGCGTAACGGGCCGTGTCGCATGCGGCGATCACGGCTCGGATCGATTCCGCCACCGCATCGTCGATTCCCCGGTCGCGCAGGAACTCCGCGACGCCGGAACTCGTCAGACCGGCCGCGGGCACGTTCATCTTGTCGGCGAAGTATCCGTACAGCGCCCCCTGCACCAGCGCGAACCCTCGCTCGCCCTCGTTCGACCGGAACAGGCGGTCGGCGTTGCCGAGCTTCTGCCCGGCGTCGCGCAGGGCGCGGCTCGCGCGCGCGAAACCAACGTCCGAGCGCAGCCTGCGGCGCCGGCGCTCGACGACGAGTGATGCTCCCACCACGACCGCCGGCAGGACGTGCAGGGCCGCGAACCACCGGCTCGCGTGGAACGGTGGTGCGGCCACGGTGAGACCGGCGGGCACCTGGTGGATGTATCGAATGTCGCGGTTGATCACGCGGAAGTCGTCGCCCCCGGCGTACACGAGTTTGCGCCCGTCCTCGGCGGTTCCCGGCTGCACTTCCACCGCCACCGGCGCCGACTGCGCAACCGCGTACGCGCGGCGCACCGGATCGAAGTACGGCACCCTGACCGGGGGGATCGTGAAACGCCCCTCGGCCTGGGGCACGAGCACCAGGTCGAACCGGCGGCGGCCGGAGACCAGGTAGTCCTTCTTGAACGAATCGGTCGACGACCCCGACTCGTAGATCTTGAATTCGTTGATGTCCTTGAGCTTCGGAGGCGCCAGTGTGCGCATGTTCCCGATTCCGTTCATCTCGATGCCGACGTTGATCGGCTCTCCCACCTGCACCACCTGTTTGTCGGCCGAGATCGAAACCTGCAGATCTCGCACCACCGCTCCCTGGAATTCCGCGGGCTTTCCACTCTCGGGCAACGGGAGCACGACGATCTCTACGGTCCCGGTCCTGAGAGAGCGCTGCTGGCCGAAGCCGCCGAGCATGCCGCGGTTGAAGAAATCGTCGATCGTTCCCCGGCGGCGGACGTCCTCCACCACGATGTCGACGCGCGCTTCACCGATCGTGTACACACCCGGCGCCGTGGGGAAGAACGCGCGCTTGATCTCCGTCACCAGATACTGCCGCCCGTGCAGGTTGGCGTAGTACTTGTTCTGTGGGGGGAGGTCCTCGACCCAGAACCCTTCCGCCGTCGGCGGCGAGTAGTTCGGGCTGCGCAGCAGTTCCACGCGGCCGTCGGTGTAGTAGCCGAGGGTCCAGGTCACCTGCTGGTTGACGTAGACCGTGTCTTCGTCGACCGACGCCGCGACGAAGATGCTCTCATCCTTCGCCGGCGTCGGTCCGGGCTCGCGCTTGCCCGGTGTGGTCGCACCGGGGCCGGGAACGGGGACCGACGACGTTCCGGGCACGACCTCGAGCGTCACCGCGTTCGCGGTGTACTGCTTTCCCCCCGCGCTGAAACGGATGGGCTCGATGCGGAACGTCCCCTCGCGGCGCGGCATGAGCACGTACGTGAAGATGATCGACGACGAGGTCTGCCCGTTGACGAACGAGAAGTTCTGCGACGTGCCGGCCTGGTAGACGTCGAAGTCATCCAGCGTCGGCAGCTCGGGAGACGCGGACCGGCGGAACTTCCCCTCCACCTGGACCGTCAGCACGGCCTGTTCTCCGACCGGGACCGTGGCGGGCTCGATGCTGGCGCGCAGCAAGACGTCGTCGTCACTGCGCGCCGACGAAGACGTCGCGAGCGCGCCCGCCAGCGCCATCAGGATAACAAGCGCATATCTCATCGTGCGCACAGCCTACCAGTCCTTCCCGGACCGCTTCAACTTGCGGAACGCCGCCTTGCGCCGCTCCTTCTGGAGCTGCTGCTCGCGGTCTTCGAGCGCCTGCAGGATCCGCATCGCATCCTCCGGTGAGAGCTGTCGCAACTGCTCCTCGCTGAGCGGGGCCATCGTCGTGTCCGCCGGCTGGGGCTGCGCCTGCGACGAGTCGGCCTTCTGCTGCGTCGCGTCCTGCTGTTCCTCCTGCTTGTCCGCGCCCTCTTCGCCCTCCTGCGGTCTCGGCTTCGAATCCGCCGCCGTCGAGTCGGAGGAACCGCCCTGTTGCTGCTCGTTCTGCCGATCCTGCTGGTCCTGCTGGTCCTCGTTGCCCTGCTGCTGTTGCTTCTCCTGCTGTTGTTGCTGCCGGCTGGTGGCGAGCGCGACTTCGAGGTTGTGGCGTGCGTCTTCGTCGTCCGGCAGATACTGCAGGGCCTGGATGTACGATTCGGCCGCATCCTGCGCTCGCCCGGCCTTCAGGAGTGCGTTGCCGCGGTTGTAGAGCATGCGGCCGGTGAGAACGCTGTCCGGCGAGTAGCTGCGCTGGTAGTACTCCACGGCCGGACCGTACTTCTGCTGCATGTAGAGGGCGTTGCCGCCGTTGTAGTACACGCCCTGCGCGTCCTCGGGCGCGCGTGTGGTATCTCCGAGCGCGGCGCGGTACTGCGCGAACGCCTTCGCGTACTCGCCCTCACCGTACAGCTTGTTGCCGGCGCGCACCTTGCCGCGCTTGATCGCGTCGGCGCGAGCCGTTCCCGCGACGCCGAGCGAGCACACCGCCACCAGCACGACCGCCACACCGGTGTGCAGCGCTCGCCGGCGCCGACCGCCAGCCCGCGTGGTCACGAGCGCGTCGAGCAACAGGAGGATGAACGCCGCGGCCAGCGGGATCGCAAAGCGCTCCCTGCGTCTCTCCACGAACTCTCCCTTGATCAGTCTTCGATCCATTCCCGCGATCGCGTCGTACAACGCCTTGATTTCGAGCCCCCCGGGCGTGGCGGGAAGATACTGCCCGCCGCCGGCCGACGCCACCCGCTGGAGCATCCCTTCGTCCAGCCGGCTCAGAACCGTCTCGCCGCTCGTGTCCTTCTTGTACCCCAGGACGGCCCCGTCGGGCGCACGCTCGGGAATCAGTTCGCCCTTCGGGCTTCCCAGGCCGATCGCGTACACCCGGATTCCCTTCTGCGCGGCGGCTCGCGCCGCCTGTTCGGGGTCCCCCTCCTGGTTCTCACCGTCCGTGACCAGGATGATCACGCGATCTCCACCTTCGGATCCGTCGAACATCGCCGTGGCCACCTCGATCGCGGCCGCGACGGCCGAGCCCGGCTCCGACACCGAGAACACGTCCACGGAGCGCGCCAGCATGAGGGCCGCGTCGTAATCGACGGTGAGCGGGCAGAGTGAGGCGGCTTCGCCGGCGAAGATGACCAGCCCGACGCGGTCACCCTGCAATCCTTCCACGAGATCGGCGATCTCGCGCTTCGCGCGCTCCAGCCGGTTGGGCGGGACGTCCTCGGCCAGCATGGACAGCGACACGTCGAGCGCGATCACCAGATCGATGCCCTCGCGCTCGACCTTCACGAGCTGGCTGCCGAAGCGCGGCGCGGGGATCGCGACCAGCAGCATCGCCAGCGCGCCCAGTCGCAGCGCCCCCTTGCCCGCGTGCCTCCGCCAGCTCGCGCCGGGGGCGAGTGCCGCGCCAAGCCGCGACCCCACGAAGCGATCGAGCCCCGCGCGGCGCCGGCGCACACCGGCCGCCATCGCGACGGCCAGCACGGGGAGGGCCAGCAGGCCCCACAGCCAGTCGGGTCTTCCGAATTCAATCATGGTCGCCGCCTACGGCGTCTCCCGCAGGAGCGTCTGCTCGAGCCCCAGTTCCAGCACCAGCAGGCCCAGCGCCGGCAGCAGAAACCAGAGAAAGCGGTCTGTGTATTCGACGTAGGTCTCGGAAGCCACTTTCGATTTCTCCATCCGGTCGATCCGGTCGTAGATCTCCTGGAGTTCGCTGCGGTCCGTCGCACGGAAGTAGTGCCCGCCCGTGATCTCGGCGATCTGGCGCAGCGTCGGCTCGTCGATGTCGACGTCGACCGACACGAGCCGGCGGCCGAACACCGGGTCGTCGACCGGCATGGGCGCCCGGCCCCGCGTTCCCACGCCGATGGTATGCACCTTGACGTCGAGCGATTCCGCCACCCGCGCGGCCGTCGCCGGGTCGACCATGCCGGAGTTGTTCTGCCCGTCGGTCAGCAGGATCACGACCCGGCTCTCGGCATCGCTGTGGCGAAGACGGTTGCACGCGGTCGCGAGTGCCACCCCGATCGCGGTCCCGTCGTCGAGCATTCCGAAGTCCACGCTGTCGACGAGCTTCGTGAGCAGCGCGTAGTCGAGGGTCAGCGGGCACTGCGTGATCGCGTCGGCCGCGAACACCACCAGGCCGATTCGATCCTGGCTTCGCTTGGCGATGAATTCCTTTACGACCTCCTTCGCGACGTGCAGTCGGTTCCGGGGTTCGAAATCCTGTGCCTGCATGCTGCCGCTCGTGTCGAGCACCAGCATGATGTCGATTCCCTCGGCGTACTCCGTGTGCTTCGACCGTCCGGTCTGCGGGCGCGCGAGGCCGAAGATCACCAGCGAAAGCACCGCCAGCCGGAGCGCGAGTTTGCCGTGCCGCTTCCACGCCGCGGCCTCGAGGCCCGCGCCCAGGAGCAGATCCAGCGACGAATACGCCACGCTCCGCTCGCGTCCGCGGCGCAACGAAAGCCACGCGACCAGCGGCACCAGCGCGAGCAGCAGCAGAAGCAGCGGATGCTCGAAACGGAACATCTTCAGGTCCTCATCGGCACTAGGCGGCCACACCGCCGGCCTGCGCGGCCCCGGTCGTCACGTCGCGCGGCGTCGTCGTGACGACGATGGCGCGCGCGGCTTCTATCGCCGCGGTGGCCGTCTCGGGCCGCGGCTCGAACTTCGCGAACTTCACCAGGTCGGACTCGTTCAGGAGCGGCTCCAGACCATCGACGCGCCGGCCGCGCCGCTCCAGGTCCTCCAGGATCTCGCGCGTGGTCCGGTCGAGCGCTTCCACGCCGAAACGGGCTTCGAGATAGCGACGCACGACGTCGACCACGAGCGTGTAGAACGTCTTGAATTCGCCGCGCGCAACCAGACCCATGGCCTCGATCCTTTCCAGTTCGGTCAGGGCCGCGAGGTCCGGCGGGATGCGCACCTCGGCGGCGGGCTCCGCCACGCGCGCCCGGCGGCGGCGTATCCACCACACGAGCGCACCCGCGAGTGCGAGCGCGCCCGCGGCGAGCGCGATCCAGAAGAGCCAGTTCGGACCGGGCTCCCACGGCGCCTTCAGCGGGCGCAGGTCCTGCGACTGCGCGGAGAGGTAACGGATGTCCGGGCGCACGGGGTCGGTCCAGGCGCGCAGCGTGTCACCGCCGGGTGCGACGAAGTCCAGCGCCTGCGCGGGGACGTAGACGGAGTCGAGGCTCACCGCCATGAAGGTCACGCGACCCGTGCGTTCCATGCGGTCCTCGCCGCGCGTGTCGCTCCAGGTCGCGCCGATCACGCGGCACGTTCCCCCGCGGATGGTCGCCGGCGTCACCGGCCGCAGCGTGTCGGCGTGGACCGCGCGGTACTCGACGTCGAACCGCTGGCCCACGGTGACGGAATCGGCCCGCGTGCTCGTGGTCACCCTGACCGCGTCCCCGGCCTCGCGGACGGCGGACGGCGACGGCGCGGCCCAGGCGAGGACGGCGAAGAGGGACAGGCATGTGCCGGTCAATCGGTGCAGCACGGTCGCTTTCTATCTCCGTTTCGCGCGCGACTTGAAGAATACCGACAGCGGAACCATGTAATCCTGTCCCCCCTCCACCCGCACGCAATCGACACCGCTCTTGCGGAACAGCGCGCGCAGTTCCCCGTCACGACGTCGCGCGTGCTCGGCGAAGCGTGCGCGCGCGCGCGCCGAGCCGACGTCGATCATGCGCTCGATCTGCCGCTCCTGATCCCACACGCGCACGAGCCCACCCCGTTCCAGACGTTCCTCGCGCGGATCCGTGAGCCAGATCGCCACGACGTCGTGTTTGCGCGCGGCCATGGCCAGCGGCCGGGAGAAATCGTCGGAGAGGAAATCGCTCACCACGAACACGATTGCGCGCCGCTTGGATACCCGCAGCAGGTAGTCGAGCGCCACCGCGACGTTCGTGCGGTGCCCCCTCGGCTCGTAGAACATCACCTCGCGAATCACGTGCAGAACGTGCCGGCGGCCCTTGTCCGGCGGGATGAACTCCTCGATCCCGTCGGTGAAGACGATCGCGCCCACCTTGTCGTGGTTCTGGATGGCGCTGAAGGCGAGCACGGCGCAGATCTCGGCCGCCGTGTCGATCTTGGTCTTGTCCGCGGAACCGAATCTCCCCGACGCGCTCACGTCGAGCAGGAACATGACCACCAGTTCGCGCTCTTCCATGAAGCGCTTGACGTACGGTGCGCCCATGCGCGCGGTGACGTTCCAGTCGATGGTGCGGATGTCGTCGCCCGGCTGGTACTCGCGCACCCGGTCGAACTCCATCCCCTGGCCCTTGAATACACTGTGGTACTCGCCGGAGAAGACGTTGTTGACCAGACGCCGCGTCGTGATCTCGACGCGGCGCACGCGTTTCAGTACTTCTGCAACGCTGCGCTCGGGAGCCTCGTCGGGCGCGATGGTGCGATCGGTGCCGTCGCGCATGTGATCAGGGGACCTCGATGTGATCGAAGATCTTCTGGAGGACCGCTTCCGAGTCCAGGCCCTCCGCCTCGGCCTCGTACGTGACGATGACGCGGTGTCGCAGGACGTCGAAACCGATCGCCTTCACGTCCTCCGGCGTCACGTAGCCGCGTCCGCGCAGGAACGCGTGCGCCTTCGCCGCCTCCGCGAGGAAGATCGTGGCCCGCGGGGAGCCGCCGTAGGCGATCAGATGCTTGATGGGGAGCTTGAACGCCTCCGGGTCGCGCGTGGCGAAGACGATGTCGAGGATGTAGTTCTTCACCTTCTCGTCCATGTAGATCTCGCGGACGGTCTGCTGCGCCTGTTTCAGCACCGCGGGATCGATCGCCGGTTCGACGGCCGGGATCTTCCCCGAGGTCACCATCTCCATTATCGAACGCTCTTCGTCGCGCGACGGGTAGGTGACCCGGAGTTTGAGCATGAACCGGTCGACCTGCGCTTCGGGCAGCGGGTAGGTTCCCTCCTGCTCGATCGGGTTCTGCGTCGCGAGAACGAGGAACGGAAACTCGAGCGGATACGTCTTGTCGCCGATCGTGACCTGGCGCTCCTGCATGCACTCGAGGAGCGCGCTCTGCACCTTGGCCGGGGCGCGGTTGATCTCGTCGGCGAGGATGAAATTGGCGAATATGGGGCCCTTCTTGGCCGAGAAGGAATGGTCGCGCGGGTTGTAGACCTCGGTGCCGAGCAGGT
>CAZPUV010000100.1:0-2293 GCA_964589805.1 uncultured bacterium
CGACGAAAAGGACGTCATCCGCAAGATGCGCAACGGCCAGATCCACGGCGCCGCCTTCACGGGCTTCGGCCTGGGAGCGATCGTCCCGGAGGTGCGCGTGCTCGAACTTCCCTTCATGTTCGAGTCGCTGGACGAGCTGGACCACGTGCGCGCGGAAACGAACGGATTCTACCACCAGCTCTTCGAGGAGAAGGGCTATGCGCTCCTGGGATGGACCGACGTCGGGTTCGTCTATCTCTTCAGCCAGACGCCGGTGACGAAGGCGAGCGACATGCCGGGGTGCAAGTGGTGGATCTGGTCCGGTGACCATCTCGCGGAGATATTCTTCAAGGCCTTCAACATCACGCCCATTCCGCTCGCCGCCCCCGACGTGCTCACGTCTCTGCAGACGGGAGTCGTCGACGCGGTGTATTCGTCGCCGCTCGCGTGCGTGGCGCTGCAGTGGTTCACGCGCGTCAAGTTCATGACCGACATGCCGGTCACCCACGGGGTGAGCGCGGTGGTCACCACCAGCAAGTCGATCGAGGGTGTGTCCGCCGCGGACATGGCCGTCGTGCGAGAGGTCATGAGAGGCCACCTCGCGGAGTTGACGAAGAAGACGCGGGTCCAGAACGAGGAGGCGATCGACGAGATCCGCAAGGAAGGCGTCCAGGTCGCCGTCACGGGAGAGGCGGCCCGGCGCGAGTTCATGGAGCGCGGGCGCGCCGCGTGGAGCGAAGGTATCGGGGTTCTCTACCCGCGGGAACTGCTCGATCTCGTCAGCACCATGGTGGCCGACTACCGGAAGACCCGCGGGTCCCACTCCTCGGATTAGCGCCCCGGTGGTCGTCGCGTGAACATTCCGACGGCACTCGCCCTTTCCGGTTTCGCGGTGCTCGTGGTCCTCGCCGCGGTTCGCGCCTCGCTGGAGAAGCGCGGGCGCGCCATGGCTCTCTTCCAGACCGCCGGGCGCATCGAGGTCTTCTTCGTCGCGCTGCTCATTCTGACCCTGGTCGTGCTCGGTGCGATCCAGATCTTCCTCCGCAATTTCTTCAACTCGGGGCTGCTCTGGGCCGACCCGATGATGCGCCACATTGTCCTCTGGCTCGGCGCCACGGGTGCCGCACTCGCGTCGGCGCGCATGCGACACATATCGGTGGACGCGCTCACGCGCGTCCTGCCCGCGGCCGTCCGGCCGGCCCGGCGCGCGATCGTTTTCGGCGCGACGGCGGTGGCCACCTACCTGCTCGTGATCGCGACCACTCGGCTGGTGATCGACGAACGGGAGTTCGGCGAGGTTGCGTTCCTCGGCCTGCGCACCTGGGTGCTCCAGCTCGTCCTTCCCGGTGCCTTCTCATTGATCACCTACCGAACGCTCCTCGGCGTGATGCTCGGGCGCGAGCCGGTCGAGTCCGGCGTCGAGGCCTGACATGCTCATCCTCGTCGTCGTCATACTCGCCATCCTCGCGCTGTTCGGCATGCCGCTGTTCGCGGTGTTCGGGGCGCTGGCCCTGTTCCTCTTCCATGCCGCGGAGATCGACATTTCGTCGGTGGCCGTATCGATGTACTCGATCGCGGGTTCGCCGCTCCTCATAGCGATCCCGCTCTTCACGCTGGCCGGCTATCTGTTCGCGCACAGTCGCGCGCCCGACCGCCTGGTGCGGCTCTCACGCGCGTTCTTCCCCGGCGGCCTCTCGCTGGTTGCGCTGGCGTCGTGCGCCGTATTCACCGCCTTCACGGGTGCATCCGGCGTCACCATCGTCGCCATGGGCGGCCTGCTGATGCCCGCACTCCTCGCGGACGGATACAGCAACAAGTTCAGCCTGGGGTTGATCACCGCGTCGGGCAGCATCGGGCTGCTGTTCCCGCCGAGTCTTCCGCTGATCGTGTACGGTTACGTGGCGGCGGTGGAAGTCGACAAACTCTTCCTCGCCGGCATCCTTCCCGGCCTCCTGCTCGTGTCGCTGCTCGCGGTGTACGGCATGAACCGAGGCCGCCGCGAGGGCGTGAAGACGCAGCGCTTCTCGGCGCGCGAGGCGGTGCGCGCACTGCGCGGCGCCGCGTGGGAGGTTCCGCTCCCGGTCATCATACTCGGCGGCATCTACGGCGGCGTCTTCACGGTCATGGAGGCCGCCGCGATCACCGCGCTCTACGCGCTCGTCGTGGAAGTGTTCATCTACCGCGACATCCCCGTGCGGCGGCTCCCCGCAATCGTCGCGGAGAGCGCCACCCTCGTGGGCGGCATCCTGGTGATCATCATGTGCTCGTTCGGGTTCGTGAACTACCTGATCGACGCGGAAGTGCCGATGCGCAT
>CAZPUV010000100.1:2303-8762 GCA_964589805.1 uncultured bacterium
GGACTGGATGCAGCAGTACGTGGACAACAAGTACACGTTCCTCCTCATCCTGAACGTGTTCCTGCTCGTCGTGGGATGCATGATGGACATCTTCTCGGCGCTGATCGTGGTGGTGCCGCTGGTGGCGCCGGTGGCGGCGGGCTTCGGCGTGGACCCCGTCCACCTGGGGATCGTGTTCCTGACGAATCTGGAGATCGGCTATCTGACGCCGCCGGTGGGACTGAATCTCTTCATTTCTTCGTACCGCTTCCGGCAGCCGGTCGTGAAGCTGTACGGTGCGAGCAGTCCCTTCCTGTTGCTCATGCTGCTGGCGCTGGTCGTGATCACCTACGCGCCGGCGCTGAGCCTCGTCCTCGTGGACGCTTTCGGAGGCTGACCTTCCGGGCCGCTTCAGCCGAAGAGGACCTGCTCGACATGGTCGAGCATGCGTTCGAGTGTGAACTTCTCCCCCACCAGCCGCGACCCGGCTTCTCCCATCGAGCCTGCGATTTCAGGATTCGCGAGCACGCGCGTTACCGCCGCGCTCAGTGCCCCCGTGTCGCCCACCGGGTGCAGGATTCCGGTTTCTCCGTCGCGAACGATCTCGGGGATGCTGCTCGACCGTGACGCGATGCACGGAATCCCCACGGCCATCGCCTCCACGAGCACATAGCCGAATCCTTCCACGCGTGACGGGAGCAGGAGCGCGTCGCTCCCGGCGAGAATCTCGGGCACGTCAGAACGGAAACCGAGAATCCGGACGGACTCCTCGAGGCCCCGTTCCGCGATGACTTTCTCCAGCGATTCGCGGTCCTCGCCGTCGCCCACGAACAGGACGCGGGCCTCGGGGAATCTCTCCAGCACGTTCGGCCACGCCTCGATCACCACGCGTTGCTGCTTGCGCTCGTGGAGTTCGCCCACCAGCGAGAACACCGGCGCCGCGCTCGGCGCGCCGATCAGCCCTCGCAACCTGGCCCTCATTTCCTCCCGCCGGGCGGCCAGAGCGCCGTAGGGAGCGACGTCGATGCCGTTGTGGACCACCACCGCCTTGCTCGCGGAGAACCACGGCGCGTCGCGCATCATGCCGGAGCGCGTCGCCTCTGAATTCACGATCACACGATCCACTTCGAGCGTGTAGACGATCCGATAGTGACGCTTGTCCTTCAGCGGAAACTCGCTTCCGCGCCGCGGAATGAGACGAGGTCGAACGGGTCGCGGCGGCAGGGCGCGCGCCGCATGCAAGGCGGCCGCACAGAGCCGGATCTCGCGGTCGAGATTGGGAACCACGACGTTGGGCTGGGTGCGGCGAACGAGCGAAGCGAGCTGCGTCACGGCAATCGGATCCACGTCGCCGCGAATCGCGATCTCGGTGAGAGGAATACCGCGCGCGGGGGCCCGCGCGGCGAGCACGCTCCCGGGCACAGCCACGAGACGTGCGTCGTGGCCACGGCCTCGGAGACCCGCCGCGGTGTCGAGCATCCAGCGCTCGCCACCGCCGTAGCGGCGCAGAGATGACACGAAGAGAACGCGTCTGGGTTCCAAAATCAGCGTCTCCGCCCGTTGCACGACCGATTGCAGCCTCGCGCGAGACCACGGGAGAACCGCCCGAGTCTAGTCCCGTTTCGAACCTTGTTGCCAGCGATTTTGCGGTATGCTGGGGAGCAACGCCCCCTCCTCCGCCCTTCCTCGGGCGGAACGCAACGGCGCGGATCATCGGGCACGCGCGTTGCACAAAACCTGTGGATAACTCTCGCAAACGGAGTGAGACCATGTGGTTTCGGAGACCATGCCAGCTCGTCCTGCACGTGATCGCGGGCATCGTGTTCGTGGCATGCGCGCGAACATCACCGTCGGATCCGGGATCCGTTCCTCCCGGTGGATGCGCCACCGATTTCTCCTGTGCTTTCGGAGAGGAATGCGTGGGCAGCACCTGCGCGCCGATCGCGACCTCGCTCTACCCGCACATCCAGACGGCGTCGTGTCTCTTTCGCTCGCACATAGACGACGCGGAACGCGACTGGCGCGCGTCGCACTTCGACCTCCTGATTGGAATCGTCCGTCCCGACGAAATGCGAGCGCTGAACCCGAACGCGAAGCTCTTCGAGTATGCGCTTGCGCGGTATCACCGTCTCGACCTGGGTCCGAAGACCGCGGCCGACTGGGCGATCGCGCACGGTTACGACCCCGAGGACTTCTACCTGCACTACCGCGAGGACGTGTTCGTCCCCACCTGGGAGGGCCGCGTCATCGTTCCGGGGTTTCCGCCGGGTCTCGCGCCGGGCTGGAATCCCTCGGGCGGTGGCAATCCCGCGTCGGCCACGGAGCGTTCGCAGTCGCGGGTGGTCGCGTACTACAACGGTTCATCCACGCCCTGGCATCTCGCCAATATCGCGCATCCCGGCTACCGGCGTTTCTTCTCGGAGCACGTCGCGTCTCTGATCGACGGGACGTGGTACTTCAACACACCCTTCGCCACGGGCCCCGTCGAAGGGGTCATGGTCGACGAAGCGCTCTACTACCCCCAGTTCGGCGAGGGGCAGCTGGATCGAACCACCGAATACTACGGTGTCGCGATGAACGACGATCACCCCCATGCACTGGCTTTCGAGAGTCTCTATCCGTATCTAACGCAGGAACTCCAGCGCGAGATGGGTGGCACGAAGGACCTGATGCCGAACTACGGCCACGTTCTGTTCCTGAACTACCCGAACCGCTCCGCGATCAACGTGCGGAAGATCACGCCGTGGATATGGGGGGAGGTGTGGGTGACCTACAACGGTCTCTCATCGCCCACCAGCGGCGGCAACCGCTGCATCACCTACGAGCGCGACTACACCAACGGCGTGCGGCAGATCATCGAACAGACGCACGCGGGCGGACGGCGCGTGGTCGGCGCCCGCGATCTCGCCGGCGGCGGCTCCGGGTCCGATCGGGGGAAGCTGTTCACGCTGGGGCTCTACTACCTGACGCACAACCGGCACACGTACTACATGTACGAGACCGGCTCCGGGCACTCGTTCCCCGGGCACGTATCCACCTGGTCGTGGAATCCCGCGGTCGAGTACGACATCGGACAGCCGGACGTGATTCCTCCGGGTGCGGTCGACTTCGAGGGGCGCTCGAATACGAAGGAGCACTACGAATTCGCCACGGGCGCGGATCCGTACGCACCCTCGCTCACCTATCATTTGCTTGCGCGCCGCTTCACCGGTGCACTCGTGCTCGTCAAGATGCTGCCCGACGGTTCGGTGGTCGACGACCGCAGCATCACCACCCACGCGCTCGACGGAACCTACGCGGTGCTGCAGGCGGACGGTTCGCCGGGCGCGATCGTGACCGAAGCCGCGATCCGGAACAACGAGGCGCTGATTCTGATCCGCCTGGATTGAGGCGTCAGGTGCGGCGGATTGCGAGGTAGGTGGTGTCGTCGGACTGCCGTGCCGTGCCGACGAACCCGCGCACCGAGGCGTACAGCGCGGTGCACATGCGGTACGGCATCAGGCCGAGGTTGCCGCGAACCGACTCGATGAAGCGCTCCTCGCCGAACTCCTCGTCGGCGGAGTTGCGGGCCTCGGTGGCGCCGTCGGTGTAGCACACGAGCACCTCGTCCTTCAGCATGAAGCGCCCCTCAGACCAGTCCGCCTGGCGCATCACCCCGAGCACCGGCCCTCCCGACTCGAGCTTGCGGAACGAGCCGTCCGGCGCCATGAGCACGGGCGGGTTGTGCCCCGCGTTGCAGTACGTCACCTCGCCGGTGTCCGGATTGAGCACGCCGATGAACGCGGTCACGAAGTCCTGCGGTCGTACGGTCTCGACCAGAATCTGATTGGCCCGGACCACGATCTGTCGCGCGGTGGCCGTGTACGGCGCGGCCGTACGTAGAATGGAGCGGAAGCTCGCCATGATGAGCGACGCCGGAACCCCCTTTCCGGCCACGTCTGCGATCGCAAACGCGATCAGGCGGTTCATCGAAGTGAAGAAATCGTAGTAGTCGCCGCTCACTTCGAGCGACGGGAAGTTGGCGCCGGCGATACGGAACGCCCCGGAACGCATCGTCTTCTTGGGGCTGAAGAACTCCTGCACGGTGCGTGCGATCCGGAGTTCCTCCTCCATCTCGAGCTTCACCTGGCGTTCCCGGAAGAGATGCGCGCGATCGATCGCCACCGCCGCCGAGGCGGCGAACGCCTCCAGGAGTCTCAGGTCGTTTTCGCTGTACGCGTCGAGCCGGTCGCTCTCCAGGTTGAAGAGCCCCAACAGCTGCCCGCGCAGCACCATCGGTGCCACCATCTCCGAGCGCGTGCGCCCGCGAACATTGCGGTATTTCGGATGCTTGCGGACGTCGGGAACGATCGTGCCGACCATGGACTTCGCCACCACGCCGACCACACCCTCGTCGGACTTGACGTTGATCTTTTCGTCCGCTCCGCGGGGATATCCGGTGTGGAGCACGCTCGAGATCGAATCGGTGTTCGACTCCATCAGGAAGATCGCGGCGGCGTCGTACGGAACCAGTCGGCCAAGATTCTTGAGAATCCGATCCAGGGCCTCGTCGCGCGTGATGGACTTGCCGACGTCGGCGCTCACCTCGGCGAGAAGCGAGTACTCGAGGCGCCTCCTCTCAGCGCGGGCACGCAACCGGGCATTGGCCACGGCCACCGCGACGTGTTCGCCGAGCGGCGCGAGACGTCGCATGTCGTCCTCACCAAAGGACTCTCCCTCGCGCTTCCGGTTGACCACCTGCAGCACGCCCCGCACGAGTCCGCGGCGTACCAGCGGTACGGCAGCAATCGAGTGAGCCTTGAGGCCGGCTTTCTTCTCGAGGGCCAGCGACAGTTCACCGCGCTGCTTCGCGGTCGCGATCAGCAGCGGCTGCCGTGTCTTCCACACCGTGCCCATGACGCCCTCGCCGGGGCCGATGATCGTGCCCACGAGCCCTGCGTCGTCGCCGCCGAGCGCGCGTTCGAACACCATGCGTTCCTGCTCGTCCATCACGGCGAGCAGAACCGCCTCCGCCCGCAGTGCCTCCCGTACGACCTTGAGGAGGCTCTTGATGATCTCCCCGTAATCGAGCGTGGCGTTCAGCGCATGGCTGGCCTGGGCGAGGTACTCGAATTCTCTGGCCCCGATGGAGGCGTGTTTTTCGGCGGTCACAAAAGGCTCCGGAGGAAATGGAAAGGCTCCCCATGCTTCTACGGGTGCGCTCCCCGTGTCAAGTATAGAACGGGAAGCGGGAGAGCCTCGTACAACTCCTGATCAGGATGTCAACTATCGCACACGGCGCGCACGCGGTCGGCGATGCCGAAGAACGCACCAGCGACCTGGGAGTCCGGGTCGTTCAAGACGATCGGACTGCCCTCGTCGCCCACTTTGCGCACGTTGGAATCGAGTGGAATCTCTCCGAGGAACTCAACCCCCAGCCGCGCGCTGATCTCGCGGCCACCGCCGTGGCTGAAGATCTCCGTCCGCTCTCCGCAGTGCGGACAGAGGAAATAACTCATGTTCTCGACGATGCCGAGCACGGGTGCGCCCACGGAACGATACATCTCGAGACCCTTCTCGGCATCGACCAGTGCCAGCTCCGACGGCGTCGTCACGATGATCGCGCCCGAGAGCGGGACGGTCTGCACGAGAGTCAACTGCGCGTCGCCGGTTCCCGGTGGCATGTCGATCATCAGGTAGTCGAGGTCGCCCCATTCGACGTCCTGGAGGAACTTCTTCACCACGCCCATCACAATCGGCCCGCGCCAGATCACCGGCTGTCCCTTCTCGGTGAGAAACCCCAGAGACATCAGTTTGATCCCGTCCTTGACGACGGGAGAGATCTCCTTCTCACGGCCCGGCATCGGACGGTCGCTGGTGCCCATCAGCACGTGAATGCTCGGGCCGTAGACGTCCGCGTCCATGAGACCCACGCGCACGCCGCGGCGGGCGAGCGCCAGTGCGAGATTGACGCACACGGTCGACTTCCCCACACCCCCCTTGGCGGACGAAACCGCGATGATGTTCTTCACCCCGGGGATGGGCGCCTGCCCGTCGAAGGGGTTCGCGCCGGGCATCGGACCCGGCCCGGACGGCGCCCGCGCGGGCCCGGGTGCGGCACCCGGACGCGGCCTGGATCCTCGCGTCATGATGATCACCTCGCGCACCCCGCCGAGCTTCTTCACCGCTTCGCGGCAATCGGTTTCGACGCGTTGCTTGACTCGCGCGTCATCGACCGGCAGGTTGAGAGACAGGATGACCGTCTCACCTCTGACGTCGATCCGCTCCACGCGCTTCTGGGAGACAACGCTTCCCACGCCGTAGACGTCGGTCACGGCCTCGAGGGCGGAATGGATGGCGGTTTGTTCCAGCATGATTCCCGGCGGTTGGCCGGATCAATATAGCGGTTGGTACGGCGGCACGCAACAAGTGCCCGCGAACACCGGGATCGTCCTTGGAGTTCTCCGCCGGACGCGCGATAATCAGCCTGTTGCCGTCGCG
>CAZPUV010000101.1:0-4321 GCA_964589805.1 uncultured bacterium
ATAATTCCAGTATCCCTCGGTGCCGCTCGCAACCTGGGTCGCCGCGAGCCACGCGAGGCCGTTGTCGATAGCCGTTTGCTTGGTTTCTTCAGTCGCCGCCATGGCATTGCCCGACATGATCAGGACAAACAGGCCAAGGCAGACCACGATACGTTTCATGTGTTCCTTCCTCCAGTCAATGTGAACGAATCCCATTACTGATTCGTGAGATAATGATTTTCAGACAGTCGAACACTCAATCGCTCCCCGGCGCAATTCACACCTCCTTCGCCGGAGAGGCAACGAAACCGCCGCGCACGTATCACGACGCATCGCCACCGGAGCATGGAAGGGAAAGGAGAAGACAGGGATACGGTCTACGTATCTCGAATCATGCGATCCGGGAGATGACGCGCGATTCGTGACTTGATCAGGGCTGGCGATTGACCGCGATTCAGAGGCAGACGATCACGCGGGGACTCCGGAGATCGAGGGAGCAGGCACGGCGGGCCAATGGGTCAGTCTCAAGCATAATGTGCAATTACATTACCCACGGGCGGCCGGATACCGCAATAATGCGTTGGCATCATTTTTCGAGCCAGGCGAAACGGCTATGAACCGTCCCGTCTCGCCGTGGATCTCGTCAGCGGACCCGGTCGTAGTCCTCGGGATCGTGCTTCTCTCCGTGACAGGTGAGGTAGCAGTAGCCCTTTCGGCCATCCGAGGAAATCCAGAAGGCCGTCGACCTGGTCCGCCCGCCGATCAACTGCAAGTCGAACCCGTTGTTGAGCGCGTACGAGAAGTCGATCAGACCCTCCCCCGGATCCGTCGGTGCGTGGACGCCGTGACACGTCACACAGGGCGCCTTCTCGCCGATGACGTGCTTCTTGTGCAGATCCTCGAACTTGTTCCGCTCGTACAGAACGCGTCGCTCGGAGTGGCAGGTCCAGCAGAGGGCGTATTTCGAGGTGGAGTAACTCGTGTTGTCCGCCAGTGCCACCTGCTTCTGGAGGAGCCGCGGGAAGTTCGAACCGTGCCCGTTGACGTGACAGCCCGCGGTACCTTCTCCATAACACGTCACCCCGGCGGTCTTGTGCGGTGATGTGTTCCAGCCCGCGGGAACCGCCCTGGCGGGTCGTCCGCTCGAGAAAGGCGCGGTGTGCGTGCCGTCGTGGCAACCGGTGCAGAATGGCTCGAGAGACGACGCCGTTCCGTTGTACTGAATGCTTGCCCCGCCCTTCGGATTGTTGAGGTATACGGAGACGCCGTCCTTGTAGCTCTGATGGTTGGACTGATCGTGGCACACGGCGCAGTCGCCGGCCGTCACCACTTCGGTCGTGGTGCCGTTGGTCACGTGGTGGCTCGGCCGAACAAAGTCGCCCCCGGCGCCAACCACCTTGCGCCGGTAGTCTCCCGCTCCGTTCGGCTGGGACTGATTGTGACAGAGCGTGCAGTCGCCGCCCCCGGAGGGTTTCCAGAAGTTGTAGTGGTCATGGCACTGCGCGCAATCACTGCCGGCGTTGTGCTGATGGCTGCCGCTCGCGTTGTTGCGGTGATACGTTGTCATCGTGTGACACACCTCGCACACGCCGTCGTATACGGCATCCCCATCCGCGAATGACTTCGGCCCGGTGCGGTTGAGGAACACCACCTGTCTGGCACCGCTGTAGGGTGTCCAGAGTTCGGTGTGGATCGAGGCGAGGTTGCCCGTCGGGGTCAAGGGGTCGTGACAGTCCCAGCACCAGTAATCTTCGTGCCGCGACTTGGGCGCCAGAACGATCCGTTCGCCGGGAACCGGGCGCGCTTTCGGGTCGCCGTACCGCGGATGACAGCTCAGGCAATCCGAACTCGCCTCGTGGACGATCTGGATCGCGAGTGAGGAGGCCGCCGGATCCAAGGGCGTCTCATCGTTTCCACAGGCCGACACGAGGAAGCACGCGAGTAAGCCCACCGCGAGATACACGGGTGACAGTCCGGCACGGGTTCCTTCGGAATTGACGGCACGCATATCCAACCTCCGGGATGCAGCAACACAGGACCGCTGTGTCTTGTATAAAGGCGCGTATCATTCCCTGCCTGCCTCCGTCAACCCGGAGACACTCACTTTTAGGCCCGGAATGCCCTCAATCGACGGAAAAATGATGCACGTGCATCATGCGCGTTGCTCTCACCGGCTTTGCCGGGCTCGCCATCGCCAGGATGCCGATAACCGGCCCCAGTCATGGGTTGCGGCCGGGTCCGGCAGACCCTATACTTACGCGAACTCGAAAAAAGGAGATAAGAACGTATGGCGAGAAGAACAAACTACGGTTTCGAAAAGCGGCAGAAGGAAGTAAAGAAGAAGAAGAAAAAAGAGGCCAAGCTCGAGAAGAAGCGGCTGAAGAAAGAACAGGCCGCTGGTATCTCCCCGGTCGACGACACGGGGGCGCCCGTGACGGCAGACGAGGACGAAACCCCGGTGGACGGGGCGTCCCGGACGGCCACGGGAGACCTCACGTCATAGTGCGGGCGGGCGAGGGGTGGCCTCTCCCCTCCGATCTCGTCGGTCAATCCTTCAGGAATTCCGGATCACCTGACAACTCCCCGAAACTCGACCTTTTTCGCGGACAGACGCTCCGATTTGTCCTCAGTTGCTCCGCCCGCTCGCCGCTGAACGCGCTTCCGGGCGCGGGCGTGAGTGATACTTGTCGTACAGACCCTGGTGCTTGTTGTCCGTCGACACCTCGCGACCGGCAATGATCAGATGGCGAACGTTCGTGGTGATCTCGAGCGGGTTGCCGTTGGTCACCATGACGTTGGCCATCTTCCCCGACTCGAGCGAACCCAGACGGTCCGCGACTCCGTGAATCTCGGCCGGCCAGAGCGTCAGCGCCCTCATCGCGTCTTCCCCGGACAGGCCGAATCCCGTCGCGGTTCCGGCTTCGTAGAGAATCGTCCGCGACGCGTGCGGCCCCCCGGGGCCGTAGCCGCCTCCCGCTCCCGATGCGAAGGCGATCTTGATGCCGGCATCGTGTAGAACCGAGGGATTGGCAAAGGGACGATCATAGGGATCGTCTTCCTCGCCCGGAAGGCTCTGCGTCAGTCCGAGAATCACGGGGATCTTCTTCTCGGCCAGCCTGTCCTTGACTTTCCACGCCTCGCGCCCGCCGGCCAGGATCATCTCGAGTCCCGCCTGTTCGGCAAACTCGACGGCCGCCTCGATGTCACGCTTCGCGTCCGCCTGGATGATCACCCGTTTCCCGCCGTCGAGGCAGTCGGCCAGGGCCGCCAGCTTCTGATTCGCGTCGTTTCGCGGGTCGCGGGCCGCATTCGCCTGCCGGTAGTGCCGGGCCGCGTCCACCCAGTCACGGAGTTCATTCTGCTTCTTCTGCGCCTCCTCCCTGGCGTCGTTGAACGGCGTCTCCTTGACGCTGAAAGTGGCGAAGTCGAACCGGCGCGTCACGATACTCGGCCAGTTGATCACCATGGCGACCGAGCCATCGATGAGCATCTCCTCCACGGTCCAACCATCCAGACGGATGAGTGCCGCCTGCCCGGCGATGACGCCGTCGCGGTCGGCACGCGGTGCGACCAGCGCGTGGGTGATTCCGTTCGCACGCGTCACGGGGATCAGCTCGCTCGACGGATGAACGGCCGTCGCCGCGTTGAGGTGCGGGTTGTACATTCCCATTTCGGCCTGATCGTCCGTCGCCGAGACTGCCCCGATCTCGGTCAACCCCAGCGTGCTCATGGCATCGAAGATGCCCGGGTACACGTGCAATCCGGTTGCATCGATACGCCGGGCATCCGGAGGCACCGTGGCGTTCGGCCCGACGGCCGTGATGATGCCGTTCTCGATCACCACGCGGCCAACAAACGGGTCGGCGACCATCGTGTGCAGGGTGCCGCCTTCAATCACGAGTGATTGTGCGACGGCGGCGACAGACACGATCGTCAGCGCGGCGGTCACCGCGAAACCAGCAGCATGTCGCGCGAAGCAGCGCATTAGTGGTCCTCCCGGCAGGTGTAGGGTTCGTCGGCCCAGCGCACCTCGGGCGAGGGCGCCGAGCGCTCACCGGCTGACGCGTGATTCGTCTCCTTGCCGCCCTTCTCCTCGCCGGCCTTGTCCTTGCCGAGAAGCCGGTCCTTGAGTCCCGCGATGAAGAGCTGGCGTTTTTCGTCCGTTTCCCGGTCGAAGTAGAGATCGCCGTCGATGAACGTCTTCTGTACGACGGCATGGACCGAGAGCGGGTGGCCGTCGTAGAGCACCAGGTCCGCATCCTTGCCGACGTCGATCGAACCGACGCGCTTATCGATGCCCAGCTGCTTCGCCGGGTTCAACGTGACGAGCTTGAGCGCCTCG
>CAZPUV010000101.1:4331-8731 GCA_964589805.1 uncultured bacterium
TTCCTGGTTGAGGTGGCGCATCTCCTCTCCGCTGTCGGAATTGATCGACACCACCACGTTGCGTTCGGCCATGAGTGCGGCGTTGTGCGGGATGGCTTCGTACGCCTCGACCTTGTATCCCCACCAGTCGGAGAACGTCGACGCCCCGGCGCCGTGTGCGGCGATCTCATCTGCTATCTTGTACCCTTCCAGCACGTGCTGCAGAGACGCCACGCGGAATCCGAACTCCTCGGCGAGGCGCAACAACTGCAGGATTTCGTCCGCGCGGTAGCAGTGCGCGTGCACGAGGCGCCTGCCGTCGAGGATCTCGACGAGCGCTTCGAGTTCCAGGTCGCGACGGGGGAGCGGCGGCTTGATGCCGTTCCGCGTGCCGGCCTTGTACGTCACCCACTGCTGTCGATACGTTCCCGCCTCGGTGAATGCCTCGCGAATGACGTCCATGACGCCCATGCGCGTCTGCGGGTAGCGCTGGGGCACGCTCGAACTTCGGAAGTTCGAGCGTTTTGGATTTTCGCCTAGCGCGAACTTGATGCCCGGGGGAGCTCCCGCGAACTTCAACCCTTCGGCGTCGCTCCCCCAGCGCAACTTGACCACCTGGTTCTGACCGCCGATGGGATTGGCGCTTCCGTGCAGCAGGTTGGCGCTGGTGACGCCCCCCGCGAGGGCCCGGTAGATGGCGATGTCGTCGGGGTTGACCACGTCGCCGATTGCAACCATCGATGTGACGTTCAGCGTGCCTTCGTTCACGCCACCCTCGATGGCGATGTGCGAGTGCGCGTCGATGATGCCCGGGATGAGCGCACCGCCCCTGGCGTCGATGACTTCCACGCCACGGGGAATCTTGACGCCGACTCCCACCGCGCTGATCTTTCCTTTGGAGACGACCACCGTGCCGTTGTCAATCACACCTCCCGACACGGTCCACACACGCGCGTTCGTGATCGCGAACGTGCCCATCTTCTTCGCCGGGCCCTGGTAGACCTTCATCGCCTCCCTCAGCTCGTCGAGAGTTACCTCGGGCTTCTTGTCCTCACCGGCTGCGACCTCCGTCTTACCCGCTTCCGGCTTCGCGGTTCGCGTGCCGGTGATGTCCATCTGCATGGATCCCGCGCTCATGGTGCCGGTTGCTTTCTCGTCCGCGATCTTCAGTGACCACGAGGAAGTCATCGAGCGGCCGCCGAATTCGCGCGTGGTCTTGAAGCGCAGGAGGTCGCCGCTCATGCGACCCTCCTCGAGGACGGTCGTCCCCATCTCGCTCACGATCTCGCCCTTGACCTTCCCGTCTTCGCTCATCTTGAGTTCGGCGGTCATCTCGCGCGTGCCCCGCGGCGATTGCATCGTCAACGTCCACTTACCGCTGACGTCCATGGCCGGCTTCTCCGCAGGCTCTTCCGCCTTGCGCTCCTGGTACTTGCGACCGTCCACGAACACCGCGCGCACCTCCGCGCCTTCGGCCCACGGCCAGTCGGTCGCGAGCACGAGGTTCGCGATCTTACCCTTTTCGATCGTGCCGACACGATCCGACACACCGAGGATTCCCGCGGCGTGCGACGTGAAGGCCGCGAGCGCGGCCTCGTTGCTCAACCCGTTTTCCGTCGCTTTGCGCACGTTTTCGAAGATCTCGGAGGTCGAGCCCAGTCCGCCCGAATAGAACGCGAACGGCACACCCGCCTTCTGGAGCTCCGCCGGTGTGGTGAGCGCGAGGCGACGGTGGCAGAGCGTGCGAAACGGCGTTTCCGCCTCGGGGTCGCGCAGCTTCTCTTCCTTCGGCCAGTTGAGGTTGACCAGCACGGGCACGCCCGCGCTGCGGAGGCTCTTTACGTGTGCATAGGCGCCCTGCCCGCCGTAGACGATGACCTGGATGCCGAACTCGCTCCGCAAGGCGAGCACGCGATCGATCTCGCGCGCGAGATTCGCAGGCATGAGGAACGGCGTCTTCTGCGCGATCGCCGTTTCCAGCGGTTCGAGCGTGCGGTCGTGGTCCGGGCGCACGCGCCCGAGCGGGTCGCGCGCATAGGTCGCCTTGATCTGGGTGTAGTGCCGGGTGTCCAGAAACACCTGCTTGATGTAGGCCAGCGCACCCATCAGCGAACCCGGGAACGCGCTGAAGCCGCCACCGGGTTCGAAGTTCACCCGCTGCGCCACCGGGGTCACGAGAACGGCGCGCCGGTCCGGTTTGTCCACGAGATTGATGAGCGCGGCCTGCCCGGCGAAGATTCCCTTCTCCGGTGTCGTTACCGCCGCGGTGAAACCGGCCTTGCGCCACTTCTCGATCCTGCTGTCGTCGGCAAGCGCCTCCACCGCACTCACCCACGGCGTTGTCTCGGGCCGATCCTCGGGCCCCGTGATCGCGGGACGCCGATCGGGAGAACCGCCGCGGCTGCCGCCGGAGGATTCGTCCTCCCGCTTCTGCGCCATGGTGGTCATGGCATCGATCAGGCCCGGATACAGGGTGAGTCCTTCACCGTCGATCACCCACGCGTCTCCGGGAACCGCGACGTTCCTGCCCACGGCTTCGATCAACCCGTCCGCGAGCAGCACGGTGGCACCTTCGACCGGCGCACCCGCGCCGGTGACGACGCGCACGTTCTTGATGGCGTAATAAGGAGGAGGCGTGGGCGGCTCGGCCGCGAGCGGCGCCGCCAGCGAGAGACAGCCCAACAGCAAGGACGCCGAAACCGCGAGCCCGGATCGGCTCATGGGAAGAGATTGCATCGGGGACTCCAGTCTGCGTTCCGGGATCGCTCCCGGCCCGGAAGTTCAACCTCGGGGACAGAATCGGGAGATTCTACACCATTGGCCGCCGCGTGGGCAGACCCCTCCCGGCCGGCCGCGGGGACGGCGCCGCACGATTGCCGGAGACGGGCGCGCTGCGGCCCTTCCCGGGGCTAGCCGGCCCGCTGCCGGCCGGTGCGTTCCATGTGTGCAAGGTACATGGGGCAGGGATCCCAGATGGGCGAGCCACACAGGCCCTGCATGCTGCAGTCGAACTGTACCAGAGCGTCACCACCATCTTCGTTGCGCTGGAAGCGGGACGTGACGGTGACCATGCGGCCGCACTCCGGACAACGGAAACGGTCCTCGTGCATCTCGGATTTTCGGGGTTCGTTCACGGAAGTCCCTCCTGCTTGTTGCTTGCGGCCAACACCGGAGAGTCACCAACGCGTCGGTACGCCGACTGACCCGGCGTGTCTCAGTAGCCAACAACGATCTCGACGGTTCCTGTCAACCCGCCACGCTGGGAGTCGGCACTCCGCTCCGACGGAGGCTTCTGTCCCGGAGCCGGAGACGGGCCGACTGCCCCGCCGTTCTCCCCGTGCGTTTCGAACGGGATGGTAGTCCGACCGGTCACACGCAGGGACGCGGACCCGAACCGCCACCACAAGGAGGCATCCGCCTGGACCGCGTAGTCCGCACCCAGGTTCCAGGTGTCCTGGTGCCTCTCGTAGCGGAAGAAGAATGGAAACAGGACATCGACTCGTTCCAGCCAGTCCACGCGCGTCGCACTGTCCCACCACTCGAATCTTCCCGCCACTTCCCCGAGGAATCGCCCGTTCTCGTAACGACCGGTTGCGCCCGCGAACCACGTGTCGAGTGTACTCACGAAATCGTCCAGTCGATAGCGTTTGGCCTGAAAGACGTCCCAGACGGAGAAAGGCCATATATCGAAGAATGAATCGCCGTGGTGCTCGAGCTTCAGCCGCTCCCACCCACCAAACACCGACAACCAAGGGACCGGCACGACTACCAACCGTGCGACGGGGTTGACCCACTCAAGCCCGTCGAGACGCAGGTAGCGGACGCCGTTGAAGTACATGCCCAGGTCAGCCTCCGCCACCGTGTAATCCGCGCGCACACGAAAGCCCGGGAAGCGGACCGTGGCGTCCGAAAGCCGGGGCGCCAGGTAGAGTCTGTGCGCGGGCTCCAGCCGGTAGTCGATGGACGCTCCGGAGCCCGCCCGCCGGACCCAGACACGGTTCTCGAAACCCTCTGTAACGGTCCCCTCCCCCGCGTTGGTTTCATAGGAGCCCCACAACCGAAAGCGATAGGCCGTGGGAGTGTTCACCTGTACGCGTCCGAACCCGCGGTCCGTTTCGTAAGGAAATCGGAAGGGAAAGCGGTGTCCGCCGATCTCCTGATCCATATTCAGTGAATTCGAGAACGTCTCCCACTTGAAAAGAACGTCGGCGGTGCGAGTCCATGCAAGGCGCAGTTCCAATTCACCCCGGAACTTCCCGTTGCCGCCCACGGCGCCGAACATCTCCATGGTCGACAATGAAAGAGGCATTTCGCGCGACAGCGAGTGCCCGACCAGGGCCTTCGCACCGGTCTGATCCCGGTTACCCGTCATACGATCAGCGTCCGTATAGACGTTCTCCTGCCGTAAGGAGACGTCGTCC
>CAZPUV010000102.1:0-552 GCA_964589805.1 uncultured bacterium
TGGATCGGGAACGGCTTCCAGACGTCGAACAGGCGGAACAGGAAGAACGCGGCCACCAGGCCGGGCAGGGTCGGCGCCGCACCCACCAGCACGATCTGAATCCCCACCACCTCGTCGATGACGACACAGTGCGGGTCGACCCCGTGGCGGCGCTCCATCGCCGTCGCCGACGGCACGGCCACCGCCGCGGTGACGGCGAGGGCGGCCCAGTGGGCGAGCCAGACCCTTTCCGGCACCAGCCAGTATGCCGCCAGGAACACCGCCGTGGCGAAGGTGGCCGGCGCGAACGGAAAGAAGCCCGTGTACAGGAACGATGCGAACAGGACGTTCAGGCGCCGCATGGGGCCACGATAGCGCCGCGAACAGTTGCGTGTACAGTGCCTTCCGTGCCAGACTGTGAGAACGGCCGCGCCCAATTCCACATAGAAAGGCAAGACATGTTGCAGAGACGTTCATGGGCGGAGCCATGGAAGGTCAAGATGGTCGAACACCTCCGCATGACCACGCGTGAGGAGCGCGAGCGCGTCATCGCCGAGGCCGGATTCAATACCT
>CAZPUV010000102.1:562-1247 GCA_964589805.1 uncultured bacterium
CCTTCCTGCTGCCCTCAGAGTTCGTTTACATCGACCTGCTCACCGACTCCGGCACCTCGGCGATGAGCGACACGCAGTGGGCCGGCCTCCTCAAGGGGGACGAAGCCTACGCGGGTTCGATGAACTACTATCATCTCGAGGCGGCCGTCCAGAAATTCTACGGCTACCGCCACCTCATTCCCACCCACCAGGGCCGCGGGGCCGAACACATCCTCTCGCAGCTGTGCATCCGCGAGGGACAGGTCGTGCCCGGGAACATGTACTTCACCACCACCAAGGTGCACCAGGAACTGGCGGGCGGGAAGTTCGTGGACGTCATCGTCGACGAAGCCCACGACCCCGACAGCGAATTCCCCTTCAAGGGCAACGTCGACATCGAGAAGATGCAGCGCCTGATCGCGCGCGTGGGCGCGAAGAACATCGCCTATCTGTCTCTCGAGACCAATGTCAACATGGCAGGCGGTCAGCCGTGCAGCATGGCCAATATCAAGGAAACCTGCGCGCTGTGCCACGAGCACGGCGTCAAGGTGTTCCTGGACGCCACGCGCGCGGTGGAGAACGCCTACTTCATCAAGATGCGCGAGCGCGGCTACGCCGACCGGTCGCTGGCCGAGATCCTGCGCGAGATCTGCGACCAGACCGACGGGTGCACGATGTCGGCCAAGAAGGACTCGCTGGTCAACAT
>CAZPUV010000102.1:1257-4176 GCA_964589805.1 uncultured bacterium
GGATTCCTCGCCGTCAACGACGACGACCTCGCGGAACGCGCGCGCAACATGGTCGTGATCTACGAAGGCCTGCACACCTACGGCGGGCTCGCGGGACGCGACATGGAGGCGATGGCGATCGGCATCGAAGAGTCGGTGCACCTCGACCACATGCACGCGCGCGTGGGCCAGGTCGAGTACCTGGGCGACAAGCTGATCGCCGCCGGGGTCCCCGTCGTCCGCCCCATCGGCGGGCACGGCGTGTTCCTGAACGCGGCGCGCATTCTCCCGCACATCCCGCGCGAGGAGTTCCCGGCCCAGGCCCTGGCCGCGGCGCTGTTCGTCGACTCGGGTGTCAGGGCGATGGAGCGCGGGGGCGTCTCCGCCGGACGCGATCAGGACACGGGCGAAAACCTCTTCCCGCCGCTGGAGCTGGTTCGCCTCACGATTCCGCGCCGCGTGTACACGCAGGCGCACATGGACGTCACCGCCGAATCGGTCATCGCGCTCAGCGAGAACCGGGACCAGGTGGTCGGGCTTCGTTTCACGCACGAACCGAAGCTCCTGCGTTTCTTCCAGGCGCGCTTCGAGCCCGTTCGAGGCTCGAAGGTCTTCACCGGCTGATCGAGGTTGCACATGAAAACCATCATCGAACCCTTCCGGATCAAGGTCGTGGAACCGATCCGGATGACCTCGCCGGACGAGCGCGAGCGGATCCTGCGCGAGGCCGATTTCAACCTGTTCCGCATCCGCGCGGACGACGTGCTCATCGACCTCCTGACCGACAGCGGCACGGGGGCGATGAGCAGCCTCCAGTGGTCGGGTGTCATGCGCGGCGACGAGTCCTACGCGGGCGCCCGGAGCTGGTACGCGCTCGAGGAATCGGTGCGCGCGCTCACCGGCTTCGAGCACATCCTGCCCACCCACCAGGGGCGCGCGAGCGAGCGTATTCTCTTCGAGCTGGTCGGCGGGCCGGGGAAGGTCGTCCCCAACAACAACCACTTCGACACCACCCGCGCCAACATCGAGCACTCGGGTGCCAGCGCGGTGGACCTGGTGGTCCCCGAAGGAAGGGATCCGCGCGCGCGCCTTCCCTTCAAGGGCAACATGGACATCGGCGCACTCGAGCGGCTCATCGAGGAGACCGGGCGCGATCGCATCCCGCTGGTGATGCTGACCGTCACCAACAACTCGGGCGGCGGCCAGCCGGTGAGCCTCGCGAACATCCGTGCCGTCCGGGCTGTGTGCGACCGGCACCGCATCCCGCTGTTCCTGGACGCGTGCCGCTTCGCGGAGAACGCGTACTTCATCAAGAAGCGCGAAGACGGCCAGGAGGCGCGCGCGGTGGCGGACATCGTGCGCGAGATGTTCGACATGTGCGACGGTGCCACCATCAGCGCGAAGAAGGATGGCCTGGTGAACATCGGCGGACTGCTGCTGGTTCGGGATCCCGACCTCCTGCGCCGCGCCGACGAGCTCCTCATCCTGACCGAAGGCTACCTCACGTACGGCGGGCTCGCGGGACGCGACCTCGAGGCGATGGCACAGGGCTTCCGGGAGGTCGTGGAGGAGGACTACCTGCAGTACCGCATACGCTCCACCGAGTACCTCGGCGAACGGCTGCTCGCGGCCGGCATCCAGATCGTCGAGCCGCCGGGCGGGCACGCCATCTACATCGACGCCGCGGCGTTCGCGCCCCACATCCCGCCGGATCGCTTTCCGGGCCAGGCGCTGGCTGTCGCCATGTATCGCGCGGCCGGCATCCGCGCGTGCGAGATCGGTAGCGTGATGTTCGGCAAGGGAGGCCGGCCGCCGATGGAACTCATCAGGCTCGCGATCCCGCGCCGGGTCTACACGCAGAGCCATATCGACTACGTCATCGAAGCACTCGGCATGGTCTGGGCCGGCCGCGCGGCGCTGCGCGGCCTCGAGATCGTGGAGGAGCCACCGTCGCTGCGTCACTTCACCGCGAGGTTCCGGGAAGTGTGACGGTTCACGGCCGCGCACCGGTTGCTTCGGCAGAGCGGACGCTCGCGCTCACGCTCTTCGCGCTGGTCGCATTCGCGTCCAATTCGATCCTGTGCCGGCTGGCGCTCGGGAATGCCACCATCGATCCCGCGAGTTTCACCAGCCTGCGCATCGCGTCCGGTGCGGTGACCCTGTCGATCATCGCCACGCTCTCGCGCCGAGGCGCGGCGCGCCACGGCGGCGGCTGGATGTCGGCGGCGTTCCTGTTCCTCTACGCCGCCGCGTTCTCATTCGCCTACGTGACGCTTCCCACCGGCACGGGTGCGCTCATCCTGTTCGGTTGCGTGCAGCTTTCGATGATGATGGCGGCCTTGCGCGCGGGCGAGCGGCCGCGCATCCTCGAGTGGGCGGGTCTGGTGATCGCGTTCGCCGGGCTCGTGTTTCTCACCGCGCCGGGTCTGACCGCCCCCGCGCCGGTCGGATCCGCGCTCATGGCGCTCGCCGGCGTCGCCTGGGGCGTGTACTCCATTCGCGGACGCCGGGGTTCCGACCCTCTCCTGGAAACGACCGGGAACTTCGTACGCGCGGTTCCCTTCGCGCTGGCGGTGAGTCTCGTGATGATCGCGCGCCACCACGTGTCCATTCAAGGCTGCGTCCTCGCGGTCGCGTCGGGTGCGGTCGCGTCGGGTATCGGCTACGTGGTCTGGTATGCCGCACTCCGGGGATTGAGCGCGACCCGGGCCGCGACGGTGCAACTGTCGGTGCCGGTCCTCGCGGCCCTCGGGGGGATTCTCTTCCTCAGCGAGGCGGTGTCGCTGCGCCTGGCGGCGTCGGCCATGCTGATCCTCGGCGGTGTGGGACTCGCGCTGGCGGGCCGGGCGCGCGGGTCACGCTGACGCGGCCGCTTCCTTCAGCCGCTTCACGATCTCCGGCATCCACGCACGGTGCGCCGGCTTCATGACGCACGCGCGC
>CAZPUV010000102.1:4186-5000 GCA_964589805.1 uncultured bacterium
TCCACCATGGCTTGCGGCAGAGTTGCGAGAGCGAGGTGGACGTCGCGGCCGGCCGCGGAGCCGAACAACGCGCGCGCCGCCGCCGAAGCGTCCCGCGACGTCCGCGCGCGCATCGCCCACACCACGATGTCGAGTTCCGGCGCATGGAGTGGCGCGAAGCGATCGTCCGCTCGCAGCGCCTCGTAGAGCGCGGCCGCAGCATCGCGGCCGGCTTCGAGCCCGCGCGCGAATTCCCCGCCGCGTTCCAGCGGCAGCATCCGCATCGTGGTCCAGAGCGCCACCGCGGCAGCACCCGGCCGCGAACACTCCAGCGAGATCTCTCCGAGGTGGAGTTCGTCCGAGGTGAAGTACGTGTACGGGGAGTCGTGGCGGTAGAACCGCCCGACATCCGGATAACGATACAGAATGCACCCGCAGCCGTACGGCTGGAGGCCGTGCTTGTGCGGGTCGATGACGATCGAGTCCGCGTCGCGCATCGCGTCGAACGCCGCGCGCGTCTCCGGCCGCAGGTTCTCCGCGAGGGTGAAATATCCGCCGTAGGCGGCGTCCACGTGGACGCGCACGCCGTAACAGCGCGCGAGATCGATGATCGCCGGCAGCGGATCGAGCGCTCCCACCGCCGTCGTACCCAGCGACGCCACCACGACGCCGATCTCCCCTCCCGCGAGCACGCGCTCCAGTGCGTCGAGATCGAGACGCCCGCGCGCGTCACAGGCAACCGGTCTGAAGGGAACCCCGAGGACGGCCGACAGTCGCGAGTGGGTGTAGTGGGCCTGCGTCGACGACACGACCGCCTTCCCCGGCTGAAGCTCGC
>CAZPUV010000102.1:5010-8657 GCA_964589805.1 uncultured bacterium
ACCCACAGCGCCTCGAAATTCGCGATGGTGCCCCCGCCGCAGAGATGCCCGAGGTACGTGTCCCAGCCGACCATGCGCGCGAGTCCCGCCACCGCCTCCTTCTCCATCCGCGAACTCGCGCGGCCCCCGTCGAGCGCGTGGTTGTTGGGATTGACGAACATGGCGAGCGCGTACGCGAGGCGCGCCACGGGGTGCGGGGGTTTCAGCATCTGCCCCACGTAGAGCGGATGTTGATAGGGGAAGTTGTCGTGCATTCGCCCGGCCGCCTCGAGCAGGGCCGCACGGATGCGTGCCGCGTCCGCGCGCTCGCCGGCGGCGGGCAGACCTCGGAAACCCGCCGCGAGCGCGTCGACGGCTTCCTCGAGGAGACGGGTTTCGCGTGAATCGAACGACATGGTGCCTGTGGACGGCCGGCGCATCATAGCACACGGGCGCCGCCGCGCAGCCCGCGCCCGGCAGCACCCACCCTTCCCCCTGCTTCCTCCGGCCACCCGGTCCGGTCCAATTCATCCCCCGGATGGCACCCGAGTTGCACATCCCGGGCGCCCAACAACGCCGCACCCAGGGGCAAAATACTATCTTCTTGTTTCACAAGATGTTGCAAGCACTTCTGAGATCGACCTCGAGGTCCGGGCGCGCGTCTTTGCAGCCCGCGTCCGCGCGACCTGCCCGACTTCTGGCCGGCGGCATCGCGTGGGCGCTCGCCTTTCTGGCGGCGTACCCGGCCTCGGCCCTGCGCATCGCCAGCGGCACCTACGTCGGCACCGGAATTCCCCGTTTCTTCCAGGGGGCCGCCTTCCAGCCCGCTCTCGTAATCGTGAAGGGGAACAACAACGAGCCGGCGGTGCTCCGGACCGCCTCCATGACCGGTACTTTCTCAAAGTACTTCTCTGATTCCGCGCTCGGGTTCGACAACGGCATCGTTGCACTCAACGCCGGCGGCTTCTCGCTCGGAATCTCCCCGGCGGTCAACGAGCCGCTGACGCTTTATACCTTCATCGCCATCGAGGCATCGCCGGGAGAACTCGCCATCGGGTCGTACACCGGTGACGCGAGCCCGACCCGCACGATCAACGGGCTCGGCTTCTCGCCGGCGTGGGTGATGGTGTTTCCGGGGACGGGGACCAAGGCCATCCAGCGCTTCGTCCAGCAGCCGCCGGGCGAGAGCATTGCGGTCGGCGAAACGGTGGGCCAGGGTTCGTACATCCTCGACATGACGCCAGACGGTTTCGTTGTGAGCGGGGATCCCGTCGTCAACGGCGCCGGCCTCACCCACCATTACCTCGCTCTTGCGAGCCGACCGTCGATCGCCACCGGGAGCTATTCGGGCGACGCCACGGCCGGACGCAGCATTACGAGCGGGTTCCGCCCCGAGTATGTGCTCCTCCAGGGCGTGTCGAACTCGATGCAGACGCTGCACCGGACGTCTTCCAACGGCGACGACATCGCGATGAAGTTCAAGGAAGGGCTTCACCTGTCCGGCGCCCTTCGCCGCTTCCAGGCGGCGGGCTTCGAGATCGGTGCACACGCCTACGCGAACCGCGCCGGCGAAACCTACTACTGGCTGGCCTTCAGCGGAACGAGCATCGTCGCCATCTCCGACGTCTCCGTGGAGATCGAAGCCGACCGGACCATCGCTTCCTTCGGTGATCCGGTGACGATCAAGGTCATCGCTCAGAACCACGAGGGCAATCCCGTCACGGGGCTGAGCGTGAACAGCCGGCTCCCCGCAGGCTTCAACTACACGGGTCATGCCGTCACCCGGGGCGTGTACAACCCGGGATCGGGAGACTGGCTCGTTGGGGCACTCAACGGCGGCGAGAGTGCGGCGCTGACGCTCAACGCCACCGTCGCCGCCCCGGGACCGGCAAAACTCCTCCACACCGCCACCGTGACCGGGATGGACCAGAGCGACAAGGATCTCTCCAACAACGCGGACACGCTCACCGTCGAGGTCATCAACCGGGAGTTCCGAATGACGACGGGCACGTACACCGGGAACGCGGCGGCGGCGCGCGCGATCACCGGTCTGGGCTTCACCCCCGACGTCGTGCTCATCACCGGCGAGAACGCCGCGGGATCGGTGATGCGGACGTCCACCATGCCCGCCGGTTTCGTCAAGGAGCTGGGCAGGAACAACGTCCTTCTCGTCGGCGCTGTCAACTCCCTCGACGCCGATGGATTCACCGTGGGCAACCACGCCACGACGAATGCGTCGGGCATCACGTATCACTGGACCGCGTTCCAATCCGCGGCGGGCTCGATGAAGGTCGGCAGCTACACGGGCAACGGCACGGACGACCGCAGCATCACGGGCGTGGGCTTTCGGCCAGGGTATCTGATCGTGATGGCTTCCCGGGCCGATGATCCGATGCAGCGGTTCGCCGCCATGGGCGGCGACGCGTCGGCGACCTTCGTGCCGGGAGACCTGAAGACCGACCGGATCCAGGCCCTGGAAGCCGACGGTTTCCAGGTGGGCAAACACAACACCGTCAACGAGAACACCTTCACGTTCCACTACGTCGCGTGGAAGGATGGTGCGACACAGGCCAGAACCGGCATGTACATCGGCAACGGCGCGGCGAATCATCCCCGTACCGACGTTGGCTTCCGCCCGCTGCAAGCGATCATCTGCCGGCAGACCAACGGCGCCCCCGCCGCGCACCGCTCCGCGTCGGTAACCGGCGACAAGACGCTCCCGTTCACGGCCAACGCGCCGCTCGCGGGAGGTATCACGGCCTTCACGGCCGGCGGATTCGACCTCGGCCCGAACGTCGCCGCCAACCAGGCGGGCGTGCTGTACTTCTGGGCTGCGTTTCGCGACAACCGCGAGACGGACGTGTCGGTAAAGCTAACGCAGAGCAGCACCGTTCCCAATGTCGGCGACACGCTGACCCTGGACGTGGTGGTGAGCAACCTGGGACCGGCCGACGCCACCGGCCTCGAGATCGCGGCGCCGGTCCCGGCCGGCATGGCGCTCGTCTCCGTGACGCCGGGCAGCGGGTCCTACAATGCCGGGACCGGGAAATGGACGGTGGGATCGCTCGCCAACGGTGTCACGCTGACGCTCTCGATGCGTGCGCGTATCCAGACGGGGACGGGCGGGTCGTGGCTCGTGCAGTCGGCATCCGTGAGCGCGCTGACGGAGCTCGATCCCAACAGTACCAACGACACCGCCTCCGCCGGCATCGTGGTCCAGGCCGCCGAGCTCTCGATCGCCGTCTACGGTGACACCGCGTTTGCGTCCGTCGGTGACACGCTGCGTTTCACCGCAGGCATTGCCAACAACGGTCCCAACGCCGCGAGCGGCGTCAGAGCAGCGTTGGCACTGCCCGCCTTCCTGTCCCACGTTTCACACGCGGGCGACGGCACCTACGATCCCGGTACCGGCGTCTGGACCGTGGGACCGGTGCCCGCGCTCGGCGCCTCGACCATCACCTTCGTCACCACCGTGGACCCGGGGGCCGACGGCCGCCGGCTCACGCTCGCGGCCGCAATCACCGCAGCCAACCAGGAGGATCCCGCGCCGGGCAACAACAGCGGACAGGCCGCCGTGCAGGTCATCACCCCAATCGCGCTCCTCGACGCCGCAGCGTCGCTCTACCCGGCGAGCGCGGCCGCGGGTCAGCCCGCGCTCGCGCTCCGGA
>CAZPUV010000103.1:0-8592 GCA_964589805.1 uncultured bacterium
GCGACGGACGACTGCAGGGGCTCGTGTTCGACTCGTTCTACGACACGTACCGGGGTTCGGTGATCTACGTCCGCGTCATGCAGGGACGTATCCGGAAGGGCGACGTCGTCCGCATGTGGTCCAACGGGAAGACGTTCGAGACCATGGACGTCGGGTACTTCCGTATCGCCATGGTCCCCGCACCCGTGCTGGAGGCGGGGGAAGTGGGGTACGTCGTCACCGGGATCAAGGACATCCACGACACCAAGGTGGGAGACACCATCACGCTCCACGCGAGCCCGTGCGACGGGCCGCTGCCCGGCTATCACGACGTGAAGCCGATGGTATTCAGCGGCCTCTATCCAGTCGACGCGGAAGACTACGAAGAACTGCGCGACGCGCTGGACAAACTGCGGTTGAACGACTCTTCGTTCATCTTCGAGCCGGAGACCTCGGTGGCGCTCGGCTTCGGATTCCGTTGCGGCTTCCTGGGGCTGCTCCACATGGAGATCATCCAGGAGCGTCTCGAGCGCGAGTACAATCTCAATCTGATCACCACGATGCCCAACGTGGAGTACATCGTGCGCCTCAGGAGCGGCGAGGAGCTGGTGGTCGACAACCCGGCCACGTTCCCCGTCGAAGGGAAGATCGAGCACGTTCGCGAGCCCTACGTGAAGGTCGAGATCGTCACCCCCTCGGATTATGTGGGGTCGATCATGACACTCAACCAGGAGCGGCGGGGTATATACCTCGGGATGGAATACGTCACGAGGGAGCGGGCCGTATTGAGCTACGACATGCCGCTGGCCGAGATACTGATCGATTATTATGATAAACTGAAGAGCCTGAGCCGTGGCTACGCGAGCCTCGACTACGACTACGTCGGGCACCGCGAGGGAAGCGTGATCCGCCTCGACATCGCGATCAACGGAGACCCGGTGGACGCGCTCTCGATGATCGTCCACCAGGACAACGCGTACGCGATGGGCCGGGACCTGGCGTCGAAGCTCAAGGAAGTGATTCCGCGCCAGATGTACGACGTGGCGATCCAGGCCTGCATGGGCAGCAAGGTGATATCCCGGACCAACGTCAAGGCGCTGCGCAAGAACGTGACCGCCAAGTGCTACGGGGGCGATATCACCCGCAAGCGCAAACTTCTCGAGAAACAGAAGGAAGGCAAGCGCCGTATGAAGATGGTCGGCAAGGTGGAAATACCGCAGGAGGCTTTCCTCGCGGTCCTCAAAGTGGAGAGAACGAGCTGATGGCCAGATCACGCAAGAAATCGATAGTTCGCGAGTACACGGAGATCATCGTGCTGGCCGTGGGGCTGGCGCTGTTCGTGCGCACGTTCTTCGTGCAGGCGTTCCGGATTCCGTCGGAGTCGATGGAGGACACGCTCCTGGTGGGTGATTTCCTCTTCGCGAACAAACTGCTCTACGGCCCGAAGCTGCCGTTCATCGACGCGCGCCTGCCGGGCATCCGGTCGCCCGAGCCGGGGGACATCATCATCTTCAAGTACCCGGGCGACGAGAAGGTCGACTACATCAAGCGCTGTGTGGCGGTTGAGGGGCAGACGGTGGAGCTGGTCGACAATCATCTCTACGTGGACGGTATCCTGCAGGAAGAGGACTACTCGAAGTACGTCTTCGGTTCCCGCCCGGACCGTCGCTACGGCCCGTTCGAGGTGCCCGAGGGACACATCTTCATGATGGGCGACAACCGCGACAACAGCGCGGACAGCCGCGCATGGGGTCCGCTGGACAAGCGGCTGATCACGGGCAAGGCGATGTTCATCTACTTCTCGTGGAATCCACGGTCGCACTCGATCCGGTTCTCGCGCATCGGCGACATCATTCGCTGACCATGGGTGTGGGGCGCCACAACACATCGCTTGCTCAAACAGTCCTCGCGCGACAGAACTCCATTTGGTAGTCGCGCTGCGGAACTCGCCGCGAAGTGATGTGACGCCCCTCGACTTCGCAATGAGCCATGAGACAGATTTCGCTCTACATCCACGTCCCGTTCTGCACACGGCGGTGCTCGTACTGCTCGTTCTACCACGTGCCCGCCGGGCGCACGCGCGAGGATTCGTTCGTGGAAGCGCTGACCGGAGAGATCGGCGCCGCATTCCGCGCCATCGCGGAGCCGGTCGCGCTCCGCACCGTTTTCGTGGGCGGCGGCACACCCACCGTGCTGGCGGACGATGCGTGGCTGAGGATCATCGCCGCGATCGAACCCTGGTTTCCCGCCGGCGGTCCGCTGGAATTCACCGTGGAGATGAACCCCGAGGACGTCGATCCTGCCCGCGTGCGCTTCTTCCGCGCGCTGGGCGTGAACCGCGCCAGCCTCGGGATCCAGTCGATGCACGCGGTGGGGCAGAAGGTGCTCAAGCGCTGTGACCCGGATGTGAACGCGCGGGCCATCGAGTGCGTGCGCGGCGAATTCGACAACGTGAGTTTCGACGTGCTGCTCGGTGTCCCGAAGACCACCCTCGCGGATCTCACCACAACGCTGGGCCGGCTGCTCGAATACGAGCCGCGGCACCTGTCCGTCTACGGGCTCGAGCCCGGAGGCGACATGTCCCACGAGGTCGAGCGCTTCTTCCGGGCGGTTGACCCGGACCGCGTGGCTGATGAATACTTGGAGGTGTGCGGAGTGCTCGCGGCCCGGGGCTACCGGCACTACGAGGTTTCGAACTTCGCCGTGCCCGGCTTCGAGTCGGCGCACAACCGGGTCTACTGGGAGGGCGGTGACTACCTCGGCGTGGGGCCGGCCGCCCACTCGTCGGTGGCGGGTCGCCGCTTCTGGAACGAGCCTTCGCTCGAAGCCTACCTCCGGCGGCGGGGGGAGGAGCACATCGGCGCCCGCGTCGCCGACGAGTCCGGCGACGACGTGATCGAGCGCGTCATGCTGGCGCTCAGAACCGACCGGGGTGCCCCGGCCGCGTGGTTCGAACGCGGAAGGATCGAGGCCTTCGCGGCCGAGGGGCTCGTGCGGGTGGACGGGGAGCGCGTCCGGCTCACCGGCCGCGGGTTTCTCTCGCTCAACGATATCGTGCTGCGGCTCACCCGACCGGCGGCACGGAACGGGTCGATATGCTGACCGAGAAGGACAGAGAAATACTCAGCGCGATCATCGAGATCTATGTCGGTGACGGCGTGCCGGTCAGCTCGCAGCGCGTGCGCGAAGCGAGCCGCTTCGACATGAGTACGGCGACCATTCGCAACCGCATGGTCGTCCTGGAGAGTGAAGGGTACATCACCAAGACGCACGTGTCGTCCGGGCGGATTCCGACGGACGTGGGTTACCGCCTGTACGTCGACGAGCTGCAGTCGGAGCGCGTGCTTTCGACGGGCGAGGACCTTCCGGCGCTGCGCGAGGAGCTGCGCGTCGAGGGCGATGATGTGAACGCGATCATGCTGCACGCGTCGCAGGTGCTCGGCGCGTTGTCGAGGAACGTGGCCTTCGTCTACGGCGCCGTGGTGCAGGAGAGTCGCGTGCGTGCGCTGAGGCTCCTGCGTCTCGACGGGGGCAGGCTGCTCGTCGTGGTCCACCTGACGCCGGACTACGAGCGCACCGTCACGCTGCGTCTGGATCGCGAGCTGCCGGCGGATGGTGTCGCCGCCGCGGAGGCACTGATCAATCGCCTGGTCGCCGGGCGCTCGCTGGACGAAGCGAGGCGGCTTCTCGGAGACCTGATGCGCGACAATGTGACGGACGAGGGTATCGTGGTGCGGGAGGTGTCGGTGCGGCGCGAGGACATTTTTTCCGGGCCGCCCGCGATCGAGATGTGTTTCGAGACGCGCGGGCGCATGCTCGAGCAGCCGGAGCTCTCGGACCCGCGAACGCTCCAGCAGTTGTTACGGATCTTGCACAACCGGGACTATTTGACCTCGATCCTCGCCAGCCGTCTCCAGGACCGGACCCAGGTGACCATCGGTGGCGAACACGGAGACGACTCTCTCCGCCCGTTCAGCCTGGTGACCGCCGGCTACCGGATGGGTGCGGCGCGGGGTGTGCTCGGAATCATGGGGCCCACGCGAATGCGCTATGATCTTGCGATTGCGCTGGTTGGTTCCGTGTCACGCGAGCTGCGCGCCATCGGCGAAGAGTTCTTTCAGTAGGAAAATGTTGCCCTAACCGGGGAGTCTGCATGGACGAGAAGAACCGCACCCAGCCGGCCGACATCGAGAGTCAGGACGACGACGACGGCGCCACGGCTCCCGTGTACGACATCGATTCCGAAGGCGTGGAGCCCCTGGAATCGGATGCCGGGACCGCCGACGAAAAAAATGACGGCGAGCCGGCGGTCCCCCGGGGCCGCCGGGTGTCGCGCAAGGAGATCCTGGGCCGGTTCCAGGAGAAGAACGAGGTCATCGCCCGGCTGACCCGGGAGAGGATGTCGCTCGAAAAGGAAAGAGACGAGTTCGCCGACCAGGCCAGAGAGCTCAAGGACAGGTGGATGCGCTCGGCGGCCGAACTTGAAAACTATCGCAAGCGTTCCGCGAGGGAATGGGAATTGCTTAAACAGCAGTCGAAGTCCGAAGTCATCCTCGAGGTGCTGAACTCGCTGGACGACTTCGAGCGGGCGTTTGCGGTGGTCGAGGGGGCCGAGGAGAACGAGTTCATTCAGGGTATCCGCCTGATTTACAATAACTTGCGCCTTGGTCTCCAGAAGCTCGGGGTCACCGAGCTCGAAGCCCGCCACCAGCCCTTCGACCCGAACGTGCACATGGCCGTCGGGCAGATTGAAACCACGGAGGCCGAGTCCGGCCACGTGGCCGAGGTCGTCCAGAAGGGCTATTCCCTCGAGGGAATGCTGATCCGTCCCGCTCGTGTCATCGTCGCGAAGTAGCGGCGGCGACGCTTCCAAGATTGCCCGGGTTTGCACGGCCCGCCGTGCGGCACGCCGATTCCTGGCTGCCGCACCGGCGCGGCCCGTGCGGGGTCTCAACAACGTGGAGCGCAAGGAGCCGTAAGATGTCGAAGGTAATCGGGATCGATCTCGGAACCACCAACTCGTGCATCGCCTACATCGATGGCGGCAACGCCGCCGTCGTGACCACACCCGAGGGTCTGCGGACGACTCCGTCGGTTGTCGCGTTCGCGAAGAACGGCGAGCGCCTCGTGGGGCACATCGCCAAGCGCCAGGCCATCACGAATCCGACGCAGACGATCTACTCCGTGAAGCGATTCATGGGAACACGGCTCGATGAAGTGAAGAACGAGGTGCAGCGCGTGTCCTACCTGGTCCAGGCCGGACCCGGCGGCGAGGCCACGGTGAACATCAAGGGACAGACGTTCCGGCCGGAGGAGATCTCCGCGATGATCCTGCAGACGCTGAAGGCCACGGCCGAGGAGTTCCTCGGAGAGACGGTGGACCGCGCCGTGATCACGGTGCCGGCCTACTTCAACGACGCCCAGCGCCAGGCCACCAAGGACGCCGGGCGCATCGCGGGTCTGGAGGTGCTGCGCATCATCAACGAGCCCACCGCGGCGGCGCTCGCGTACGGCCTCGACAAGGCCAACACGGGCATCGTGGCCGTCTACGACCTGGGCGGCGGAACGTTCGACATCTCGATCCTCGAGCTCAACGACGGCGTCTTCCAGGTCAAGTCGACCGCCGGCGATACGCACCTCGGTGGCGACGACTTCGACCGCGTCATCATGGACTGGGTGTGCGAGGAGTTCAAGAAACAGAGCGGCGTTGACATCACGCAGGACAAGATGGCCATGCAGCGCGTGCGCGACGCATCCGAGAAGGCCAAGTGCGAACTCTCGACGGTGCTCGAGACGGCCATCAACCTGCCGTTCCTGGCCGCGGACGATTCGGGCCCGAAGCATCTCGAACTTTCGCTCACGCGTGCCAAGCTGGAGAACCTCGTAGAGCCGCTGATCCGCAAGACCATCGACCCGTGCCGCCAGGCGCTGCACGACGCCGGCATTGCCACCACGCAGATCGAGAAGCTGATCCTCGTCGGCGGCATGACGCGCATGCCCGCGGTGCGCGAGGCCGTGAAGAAGTTCTTCAACCAGGAAATGCAGAAGGGCGTCGATCCGGACGAGGTCGTTGCCAAGGGCGCGGCCATCCAGGGCGGAGTTCTCACGGGGCAGGTCGACGAAGTCATCCTTCTCGACGTGACACCGCTCTCCCTCGGCATCGAGACGCTGGGCGGCGTCATGACGAAACTCATGGCCCGCAACACCACCGTCCCCACCCGCAAGACGCAGATATTCTCGACCGCGGCCGACAACCAGCCCGCGGTGAGTGTCCACGTGCTGCAGGGCGAGCGCGAGCTGGCCAAGGACAACCGCACGCTCGGTCGTTTCGACCTGATCGGCATTCCGCCCGCACCCCGGGGCGTGCCGCAGATCGAGGTCACGTTCGACATCGACGCCAACGGAATCGTCAAGGTGTCGGCGAAGGACATGGGCACCGGCCGACAGCAGCAGATCGCCATCAAGGTGGCGAGCGGTCTCACGGAAAAGGAAATCGCCCGGATGGTGGAGGAAGCCGAGCGCCACGCCGAGGATGACAAGAAGAAGCGCGAGGCGCAGGAGATCGTGAACCAGGCCGACATCCTGCTCTACTCGACCGAGGCGACACTGAAGGACTTCTCGGATCGCTTCTCCAAGAGCGATCTCGAGGAGATCAAGAGCGCCATCGAGGACGTCAAGTCCGCGCGCAACAACGAGACGCGGGACCTCGACGCGATCCGCTCGGCGACGGCACAGTTGCAGACGATCATGCACCGGTTCGCGGAGCTCATGTACAGCGCTCCGGGTTCCGACGACCTCGCGTAATCCATTGATTCCCGGCCGCGCGGGCGTCACGGCCCGCGCGGTCGCGGCTTCCCGCGCCGGCCCGGGGTCCGCCCCCGGCCCGGCTTTTCACTTTCCGCCCGTCTCGACCGTGGGCTATATTCCCCGACGATGAACAAGCGAGACTACTACGAGGTCCTGGGCGTGGGGCGCGGTGCGGGCAAGGACGAGATCAAGAAGGCCTACCGCAAGCTGGCTGTTCAGTACCACCCCGACAAGAACCCCGGCAACACGGAAGCGGAAGAGAAGTTCAAGGAAGCCACCGAGGCCTACGAGGTTCTCAGCGACGAGGAGAAGCGCCGCATCTACGACCAGGTCGGCCACGCCGGGCTGGGGCGCGGTGCGGGCGGTCAGGATCCCTTCGGAGGGTTCGGCGGGTTCCAGGGCTTCGATCTCTCGGACGCGCTGCGCGCCTTCATGCGCGAGTTCGGGGGGTTCGAGGGCGGCTTCGCGGGAGCGGGCGGCGCTCCGCGCACGAGGAAGGGCCGGGACCTCCAGCTGCGGGTCCGCGTCACGCTCGCCGAGGTGGCGAAGGGCGTCCAGAAACAGATCCGGGTGACACGGCTCCTCGACTGCAGCGAGTGCAGCGGAAGCGGCGCGCGGGGAGGGGCGGCGCCCGTGAAGTGCGACGTCTGCTCGGGCACGGGCCAGATCCGGCAGGTGCAGCGCACGATTCTCGGTCAGTTCGTCAACGTGGCGGACTGCAACGCCTGCGGGGGCGAGGGCACGGTCGTGCGCGACGGATGCCGCGAATGCAACGGCACCGGAACCGTGCGCGGAAGCGAGACCATCCAGGTGAAGATCCCCGCCGGCGTCTCGACCGGCAACTACATCACCGTCCGCGGTCACGGCGACGCGGCCGGGCGCGGTGGCCGCAACGGAGATCTCTACGTCGTCATCGAAGAGGACGAGGATCCCCGCTTCGTGCGCCACGACCACGACGTTCTGATCGACATCCCGCTCACGTATACGCAGCTGGCGCTCGGCGCGAAGCTCGAGGTGCCGACGCTCGAGGGCAAGGTGCTCCTGCGCGTGCCACCGGGGACCCCGTCGCACAAGATTCTCCGCCTCAAGGGAAAGGGAATTCCCCGCCTGAACGGTCACGGGCGCGGCGACCAGCTGGTGCGCGTGGTCGCGTGGGTGCCGGACCGGGTCAGCAAGAAGGAAGAAGAGCTCCTCAAGGAGCTCGAGAAATCCCTGGGTGACCGCGCGCCCCGCGTGGACTGATCGGGGCGCGGAACCGGCCGCGCGCCAGGTTCTCCCATGAGCGCTCACATCTTCTCATTCTACCTCCCGTCCCTCGTTGCGGGGGAGCGTCTCGCCGAACTCGCCGGTGAAGAGCACAGCCACCTGAAGCGCGTGCTGCGTCTGCGCGCGGGCGAGATGGTCCGGGTGACCAACGGCCGGGGTCTGGTCGCGACGGCGGTAATCGAGTCCGTCGGTGACTCGGCGACCGTCGCGCGGGTGGTCGAAACCGGACCCGACGAGTCTCCGGCGTCGCGTCTCGCGCTGGCGCTGCCGCTTCTCCGGCGGGCGCACTTCGATGCCGCGGTTGCGCAGTGTGTCGAAGTGGGTATGACCGAACTGATCCCGGTGCGCGCCGACAAGTGTCACGTGCGCGAATGGACACCCGCGCTGGCGTCGCGGGCCGAGAGGGTCGCCATCGCGGCGATGAAGCAGTCCGGCCGCGGTTGGCTGCCGCCGGTCCGGGATGCGGTGGATGTGGACGGTCTGGCGGCGATGTTCCCCGACTTCGGGGCGGTGGTCCTGGCCGACGCGGCCGGGGAGCCT
>CAZPUV010000104.1:0-8359 GCA_964589805.1 uncultured bacterium
CATCGGCCAGGCGGGCGAGGTCCCCGCGAAGCCGGCGCCGAAGCCCGCGCCGGCGAAGACCGAACAGCCGGCGCCCGCAGCGGCGCCGAAACCGGCCGCGGAGACGCCGAAGCCGTCCGCGCCCGCGGCACCGTCCGGCGGTGGCGTCGTCCGCTCCTCCCCGGTCGTGCAGAAGATCGCGGCCGAGCACAACGTCGACCTGTCGCTCGTCGAAGGCACCGGCGAGGGCGGCCGCATCACCAAGAAGGATGTCCTCGGCTACCTCGAATCCGCCGCGACGGCGTCGATTCCCGCCGCGCCGCCGAAGGTCGCACCGGCGGCACCCTCCGTGCCGAAGCCTGCTGCTGCGGCGCGCCCGCAGGTTTTCGCCTCCGGACAGGACGAGGTTCGCGAGCCGATGAGCATCATGCGCAAGAAGATCGCCGAGCACATGGTGATGAGCAAACAGACGTCGCCGCACGTGTACACGATCTTCGAGATCGACATGAGCGAGGTGGTCAGGCGTCGCGAGTCGCTCAAGCGGGAGTTCGAGGGCGAGGGCGTCAAGCTCACGTTCCTCCCCTTCTTCATCGAGGCGTGCATCCGCGGCATGAAGGAATACCCGATCGTCAATTCGAGCGTGGACGGGGACACGATCGTCTACAAGAAGATCGTCAACGTGGGCATCGCGGTGGCGCTCGAAAACGGCCTCATCGTCCCGGTCATCAAGCACGCGGACCAGATGAACCTGCTCGGCCTCGCGAAGGCGGCCGCGGACCTCGGCGAACGCGCGCGCACCAAGCGCCTCGTCCCCGAGGACGTCCAGGGCGGGACGTTCACCATCACCAACGTGGGCGTGTTCGGCGGCGTGGTGGGGCTGCCGATCATCAACCAGCCGCAGGCGGCGATCCTGGGCATCGGCACGATCGTCAAGCGCCCGGTCGTCATCGACGACGCCATCGCGATACGCCCCATCGTGTACGTATCGCTCTCCTACGACCATCGCATCATCGACGGCGCGGACGCGGCGCGCTTCCTCACCGTCGTCAAACGCGAACTGGAGAAGCCCGCGCAGGGCTAGCATGGACCGTCCCGCCGGCACATCCGCCTGCCGCGTCGTCGATCTCCGGCGCATGGCCTACCGTGACGCGTTCGCGCTCCAGAAGCGCGAAGTCGAGCGGCTCCAGCGCGGCGATGGCGACGACGTGCTCCTGTACGTCGAGCACCCGCACGTGGTCACGATCGGCCGCAACGCCACGGGTTCGGCCATCCTCGCCGACCGGCGGCTGGTCGAGTCTCGCGGCTGCGAGATCGTGCCGACGGATCGCGGGGGTGACGTGACGTATCACGGACCCGGCCAGATCGTCGGCTACCCGATCATCCGGCTCGAGCCGGGGCGCCGCGATATCCGGCGCTACGTCCACGACCTCGAGGGCGTGCTCATCGCGGCGCTGGCGGATTTCGGCGTCTTCGGCGACCGCCATCCGGAGCACCGCGGGGTGTGGGTACAGAACCGCAAGATCGCTTCGCTGGGCATTCGCATTTCCCGCTGGGTGACGAGCCACGGGTTTGCGCTGAACGTGAACACGGACCTGTCCTTCTTCTCGCTCATGAACCCGTGTGGCATCGCCGGGTGCACCATGACGTCGCTGGAGCGCGAAATGCTCTCGCCGATCTCGATGACCGCCGTACGCGAACGCGTGACGCACCACTTCGGAAAGGTCTTCGGGCGCGAGATGCACGAGGAGTCGGTGGCCCATGTCCACTAAACCCGTACCGCGCCCCGAGCGCCCGGAGTGGTTCAAGATCCGGCTGCGCACCAACGAGGAGTACAAACTCGTCAACCATCTGGTCTCGAGCCTCGACCTGCACACGGTTTGCCAGGAGGCGCGCTGCCCCAACATCTACGAGTGCTGGGGCCAGGGCACGGCGACCTTCATGATCCTCGGCGACGTGTGCACGCGCCACTGCGGCTTCTGCTCGGTCGCGAAGGGAAAGCCGGGAGCGCCCGACCCGAAGGAGCCGGAGCACGTGGCCGACGCCATCGAACGTCTCAAGCTGAAGTACGCGGTGATCACGTCGGTCGACCGCGACGACCTCCCCGACGAGGGCGCGGGGCACTTCGCCGAAACCATCGCGGCCGTGCGCCGGCGGACGCCGGACTGCATGATCGAGGTGCTGATCCCCGACTTCAACGGCCGCCACGAACTGCTCGACATCGTACTCGACGCACGCCCCGACTGCCTGGCGCACAATATTGAGACCGCGTCCCACCTCTACCGGCGCGTGCGTCCGGTGGCCGTGTACGAGAACACGCTCAAGGTGCTGGAGAATTCGGTGCTCTACCGTGATCGGAACGGCATCGAAATGCGCGTCAAGTGCGGCATCATGGTGGGTCTCGGCGAGACGATGGACCAGGTGCTGGACACACTGCGCGACATCGCCAACACCGGGTGCGACATCATGACCGTCGGCCAGTACCTCCCCCCGAAGAAGGCCGCGCTGCCACTCGACCGCTACTACACGCTCGAGGAGTTCGCGCACATCAGGACCGAAGGCCTCAGGATGGGCTTCCGCCACGTCGAGTCGGGCCCGCTCGTGCGCAGCTCCTACCACGCGAAACAGCAGATGGAAGGCAGCGCGCGCGCGCCCGCGTGCTGATTCCGCGCCGCGGCCCCGTTTGACGATCCGTCCGACGGCGGGTAGACTTCCGGGTGGGAGGTCTGGCCGGAATCGACGGGCCGCGGAGAGGTTCTCCGATGAAGCGAGTACTGCTGCTGTGCCTTTGTGCCGGGTGTATTGCCGTTCCGGCGCGCGCCGACTACATCGCCCTCCACGCCGAATCCTATTCCGACCTGTGCGTCAAGCAGGTCACCCCATTCGTCATGACGTCGGTGTACGTCTTCCACGTCCTGTCCGACGGGGCGAGGGGGAGCGCGTGGCGGGTGGAGAACTCAACGGCCATGTTGTCCGCCGGGAGTTCCTGCGCGGGCATCGGAATCCAGGGAGACCCCTACACCGGCATATGGCTCAATTACAACGGCTGCCGGACCGGCACCTTCCCGATCTGCCAGCTGAATCTGATGAGCTTTTCGTTGCCCCCGATCCCGGGGTGTTACCACCTCAGGGTCCTTCCCGCCCCCGGGGATCCGTACGTGATCGCGGTGGACTGCACGAGCGTCCCGCAGGCCGCGACGGGCGGCTATTTCTCCTTCGATCCGGATGAGAAGCTGCCGCCGTGCGACGACTGCGCCACACCCGTCGAGTCGAGGACCTGGGGTTCGGTGAAGGCGCTCTACCGCTGACCGAGCGCGCTCGCGGGGCCGGGGAAGACTACTCCGGCGCGCGCCGTGCCAGCGGAGCGAGGAACGGGTTCCAGCGCTTCTCGTCGCCGATCGTCGTGGCCGGACCGTGTCCGCTGTAGACCACGGTATCGTCGGCCATCGGCAGGAAGCGCTCGAGCGTCTTCATCATGACCTCGTGGTCGCCGCCCGGCAGGTCCGTGCGTCCAATGCTCCCCTGAAACAGGACGTCGCCCACGATCGCGCGCGGCGGCTCTTCGTCGCCGAATACGACGATGACGTGTCCTGGCGTGTGGCCCGGCATCAGCATCACCGTGCCGCTCAGATTGCCCACGCGAACCACGTCGCCTTCCACGAGCCAGCGCTGGATCGGAACCGCGCGCGGCGCCGGCAGACCGAACATGAGCGCCTGCTGCCCGACGGCGCGGTAGACCGGTTCCTCGTCGCGGTGCATGAACACGGGCACGCCCAGCGCTTCCACGACACCGGCCAGGCCGGCCACGTGGTCCAGGTGCGCGTGGGTATTCACGACCGCTTTCACGTCGACACCCATCGCCTTCACGGCGGCGAGAATGGTGCCGGCGTCGTCTCCGGCGTCGAAGATCACGGCCTCGTTCGTCTCCCCGCACGCGACGATGTGGCAGTTGCTCTGGAACGGGCCTACGGTGAGCGATTCGATGCGGAACATGCGCTCATCGTAGCACGGCGTGCTATCATGCCGCCATGGGCCAGGTTCTGAAGAACAACTTCGCGTGGTCGGTGTCCCGCGACCGCACGTTCCGCGAGTGCCCGCGCCAGTACTGGTTCGCGCACTACGGGTTCTGGAGCGGCTGGGAATGGGACGCAGACCCGCGTACACGGGAGATCTACGTCCTGAAGCAGCTCAAGTCCCGCCCCATGTGGGCCGGCGAGGTGGTCCACGAGTGCATACGCCATTCGCTGGAGAATCTCGCCCGCGGGATACCCGTGCTGCCGGTGGAGCGGATCCTCGAGATCACCCGCAACCGCATGCGCGAGGACTATGTCGCCTCGCGCGACGGCCGCTACCGGGAGAATCCCCGGTACGATTGCGGCCTGTACGAGCACGAGTACCGCCTGCCCGTGAGCGACGAGCAGTGGCGCGAGACGGCCGATCACGTGGACCGCTGCCTGCTCAATTTCTACCACTCCGACGTCTGGGAGCGGCTCCGGCAGACGGATCCGGCGGACTTCCTCGAGATCGAACGCTTCTCGAAGTTCCTGCTCGACGGCGTGGAGGTCACGGTGAAACTCGATTGCGCCACCCGGGAGCCCGACCGCGTGATCGTCTGGGACTGGAAGACCGGGCGCCGCGAGGGAGGCGATGCGAGGCTCCAGCTGGCGTGCTACGCATTCTACCTCCACCAGGCCTACGGAATCCCGATCCACCGCGTGCACATGCGCCGCTTCGAGCTGTCCCAGGGGTCCGTCCACGAACGGACCATCGCCGAGCGCGAACTGGATCAGATCCTCGACTACGTGCGCGGGAGCATCGCGGACATGCGCGGGCTTCTCGACGACCCCGGGAGCAACGCGGCCACGGAGGAGCGGTTCTCCAGAGTGGAACGGCGCGAGGCGTGTCTGCGCTGCAACTTCCTCAAGGTCTGCAAGCCGGCGCTCGACCCCGCCCCCTGACGCCCCCCCGCAGCCTGCCGTTCCCGGCATCCCGGCGGGCGCAACTCGGTCTTGTACCGACTTTCGATTCGTAGTATAAGTTGCATGGTCACTTAAGGATCGAAGGAGTCAGCCAATGATCGAATACATTCCCGGCCTCGAGAAAGTCCCCGCGGCCGAATCGTCCATCAGCTTCATCGACGGCGAGAAAGGCATCCTGGAGTATCGCAGTATCCGAATCGAGGATCTCGCTGCCCATAGCACTTTCGAGGAAGTCGCATTTCTGCTGCTCAACGGCCGGCTGCCCGTTGAGGCCGAACTGGCGGACTTCACCCGTCGCGTCGCACGGGCGCGAACGCTGAGCAAGGATCTGCAGGAAGTCGTCAAGCGCACCCCGAAGGATGCGCACCCGATGTCGGCCCTGCAGACGGCGGTCGCGGCCGTGGGAATGGTGACGGAGCACAAGAACATCTATGAGGAGAAGGTCCGCGAAGAGTGCGCGGTCGATTTCATCGGCAAGTTCCCGTCGCTGGTTGCGGCGATTCACCGCGTGCGCAATGGGAAGAGCATCGTCGAGCCGGATCCGTCGCTTACCGTGGCGGCGGATTTCCTGCACATGCTTTCCGGAGACAAGCCGGATCCCAACAAGGCGCGCGCGCTGGATATCTGCCTCATCCTGCACGCGGACCACACGATGAACGCGTCCACGTTCACGGCGCGCGTCACCGCGTCAACGGAGTGCCAGCCGGCGGCGGCGATTTCGGCCGCGGTCGGCAGCCTCTCGGGCCCCCTCCACGGCGGCGCCAACGAGGCGGTCCTCCACATGCTGCAGGAAATCGGTTCGAAGGATCGCGTTGCACCCTGGTTCGAGAAGAAACTGGCAGGCAAGGAGAAGATCATGGGCATGGGTCACCGGGTCTACAAGACCAAGGATCCGCGCGCCACGATTCTTCAGGGCCTCGCCCGCGATCTCTTCGATAAGTTCGGGAGTTCCCCGCTCTACGACATCGCCGTCGAGCTGGAACAGATGGCGATCGAGAAGCTCGGTCCCCGCGGAATCTATCCGAACGTCGATTTCTATGCGGGAATCGTGTACAACCGTCTGGCCATTCCCACCGATCTCTTCACGCCCATCTTCGCGGTGTCCCGCGTGGCGGGCTGGTCGGCGCACTGGATGGAGCAGATGCGGCACAACCGGCTCTTCCGGCCCACCCAGGTCTACCAGGGGAGCCACGAGGTCGCGTACGTGCCGATGGCGAAGCGCAAGGAGGGAGTCAGGACGGCCTGACCCGGATCGAGATTCGCCCCCACGCTGGTCGCGAGACGAAGAAGCCGCCCGGAGCCCCGGGCGGCTTCTTCACGTTCGCACCCCCGCAGGTTCGCACCGGCGGGCTCAGAGCTGCCGATCAGTAGTCCGTGTCGTCGTCGTCGTCATCGTCATCGTAATCGTCGTCATCGTCGTCGTAATCGGCATCGTCGTCATCATCGTCGTCATCGTCCCCCCCGTAGTTCCCCGCGCCGAAGTCACGCATGCACTCTTCCGAGCAGAAAACATCCTCGTCCATGTAGACCCCGTCCGTTCCCACGTTCTCGCCGCAATAAGCACAGTGTTCCATCTCTGTTGAACCTCTCCGATGTTGGGTGCCCCCGGGTCCCCGGCGGGGCCGTGGAAGCCCTGCCCACCAACCGAACCGGGGACGGAATTGCTAATTAGCGAGGCTCGAGGGCGGTGTCAACGGAAATCCGCCCCGGTCCACCGGGGCTTCCCGCTTCCGGGGCGGGTGCCGGAATCCCTCGTGCGGGTGCCGCACCCGGGGCGGGTGAGGAATCCCCGCCGATTCGATTCCATTCCCGGGGTAAATACCCCATTCATGGCGGCTCCCGATGGCGGCCCGGGGCCCGCCGGAGCCCGAAATCTCCTTATAACGCACTGTAATATTGACACTTAGACATCCAGGCCCGGCTCCCGGCCGGCCGTGGTATATCGGTTGCTGAACAGAGGGTAGCGCCCTGTCGATTCAGACTGCTTCTTCCGCCGGAGACACGAATGGCCTCGATTCGAACATCTCTCAACACGCTCGCAGAAGAGGGGATCGTCCTGACCCGGCCGACCAACGGGGAGGCCGCCGCGGTGCTCACGCGGGACGCGCTGCGCTTCGTCGCGGACCTCGCGCGGAGATTCACCGCCCGGCGGGACGAGTTGCTGAAGCTACGGGCGATCCGGCAGCACGAAATGGACGCGGGGCACTTCCCGGATTTCCTTCCCGAGACCCTCTCCATCCGTGCGGGTTCGTGGAAGGTCGCACCGATTCCGCGGGACCTCGAGGACCGGCGCGTCGAGATCACGGGTCCGGTGGACCGGAAGATGATCATCAACGCGCTCAATTCAGGCGCGTCCACCTACATGGCGGACTTCGAGGACTCCAATTCGCCCACGTGGGACAACTGTGTCATCGGCCAGGTCAACCTCCGGGATGCCGTCCGCCGAACGATCGAGTTCACGAGCCCGGAGGGGAAACGCTACGCGCTCCGCGAGGAGACCGCGACTCTGATCGTACGCCCCCGGGGCTGGCACCTGGACGAGCGCCACATGCGGGTGGACGGCGTTGCCGTGCCCGGGGGGTTGTTCGACTTCGGCCTCTTCTTCTTCCACAACGCGGAGGAACTGGTGAGCCGCGGATCGGGGCCGTACTTCTATCTTCCCAAGATGGAGAGCCATCTCGAGGCGCGTCTCTGGAACGATGTCTTCCTCCACGCGCAGGAGGCGCTCGGACTTCCTCGCGGCACCATCCGCGCCACGGTCCTCATCGAAACGATCCTCGCGAGCTTCGAAATGGACGAGATCCTCTACGAGCTTCGCGAACACTCGGGCGGACTGAACTGCGGCCGCTGGGACTACATCTTCTCGTTCATCAAGCGATTCCGCAATCACCCGCAGTTCGTGCTCCCGGACCGTGCACGGGTCACCATGGATTGCCATTTCCTCAAGTCGTACGTCGATCTCCTGATCAAGACCTGCCACCGCCGCGGAGTCCACGCTATGGGCGGGATGGCCGCCCAGATCCCGATCAAGAACGACCCCGCCGCCAGCGCGGACGCCCTCGAGAAGGTACGGGCGGACAAGCTGCGCGAGGTCCGGGCCGGGCACGACGGCACGTGGGTGGCGCACCCGGGACTCGTGTCCGTCGCGAAGGAGATCTTCGACGTGCACATGAAGACACCCAACCAGATCGGGGTCACCCGCGACGAGGTCTCCGTGACCGCTCAGGATCTGATCGCGGTTCCGGAGGGCCCGATCACGGAGAAGGGGCTTCGTACCAATATCAATGTTGGCGTGCTCTATCTGGAGTCGTGGCTCCGTGGCTCGGGCTGCGTGCCGCTCTACAACCTGATGGAGGACGCGGCCACCGCGGAGATCTCCCGCGCACAGGTGTGGCAGTGGCTGC
>CAZPUV010000105.1:0-7507 GCA_964589805.1 uncultured bacterium
CGCCGCGTCCGGCTTCGGCGCCGGCTTCGCGGGGACTTCGCCCGCCTGGCCGATGCGTCCGACCACGGTGTTGATCTCCACCGTGGTCCCCTCGGTGACGATGATCTCGAGGAGCACCCCGGCCGCCGGCGACGGAATCTCGGCGTCCACCTTGTCGGTGGAGATCTCGAACAGGGGTTCGTCGCGGTCGATCTTGTCGCCGACCTGCTTGAGCCACTTGACTATGGTGCCCTCGGCGATACTTTCGCCCATCTGGGGCATGATCACATCGACACTCATTCTCGATTCCTTTCCTTACTAGTAGGCCGCCAGCTTGCGCGCGCGCGCCACGATGTCCTTGACCTGCGGAAGGAATGCCTCCTCCAGGGGTGGGCTGTACGGCACGGGAGTATCCGGCGGCGCGATGCGCACGATGGGGCCGTCGAGATGCTCGAACGCCTTCTCCGCGATGCGCGCCACCACCTCTCCGCCCGGGCCGCCGGTCAGCGTCGCCTCGTGCAGCACGATGACCTTGCTCGTCTTCTTCGCCGTGGCCAGGATGGCCTCTTCGTCGAGCGGAAGGATCGAGCGCAGGTCCAGCACTTCGACGTCGATGCCTTCCTTCTCCAGTTCCGCCGCTGCCTCCAGCGCCTTGTAGACCATCGCACCGTAGGTGATGATCGACATGTCCTCTCCCTCACGACGCAACTGCGCCTTCCCGATCGGAACCACGAAATCCTCCGCGGGCAGGTCTTCCTTGATGCGCCGGTAGAGGTACTTGTGCTCGAAGTACAGCACGGGATCCGGGTCGCGGATGGCGGCCTTGATGAGCCCCTTGGCGTCGTAGGCCGTGGCCGGGCACACGATCTTCAGTCCCGGGACGTTGAAGAAATACGACTCGACGTTCTGGGAGTGAAACGGTCCTCCGTGGACGCCGCCGCCGCACGGCCCGCGCACGACGATGGGAACGCCGGCGCCCCAGCGGTAGCGGCACTTGGCGGCGAAGTTTATTATCTGATCGAAGGCGCACGAGATGAAGTCGATGAACTGCATCTCGCAGACCGGGCGCATTCCGACGAGGGAGGCGCCGATGGCGGCGCCGACGATCGCCGACTCCGAGATGGGAGTGTCGATGACCCGCATCGGTCCGAACTTGTCCAGCATGCCCCTGGTCAACTTGAACGCGCCGCCGTAGATCCCGACATCCTCGCCGAGGATGAAGACGCTTTCGTCCTTCTCCATCTCCTCCCAGATGCCTTCCCTGATGGCGTCGATATAGGTCGTAACTGGCATGAACTCTCCTCGCGGCCTTGTCGCCCGTCTAGCCCTCGAAGTAAACGTCCCGGGTCACATCTTCCGGCGCCGGGAGGGGCTGCTGCTCGGCCCAGTCCACGGCGTCGTCGATCATCAGTGCGCACTCGCGCTGCATTTCGTTGAGTTGCTGTTGCGTCACCACGCGTTCATCCAGCAGCGTCCTCTCGAAACGGATAATGGGGTCCTTCCGCTTCCATTCGGTGAACAACTCCTGGGGAACGTACCCCGCGTCGTCGTGCGCGGAGTGCCCCGTCATGCGGAACGTCTTGTACTCGACGATCGAGGGGCCCTCGCCGGCGCGCGCGCGGTCGATTGCGCGTTTGGCGGAATCGTACACGGCGAGGATGTCGTTTCCATCCACGATCTCACCCGGGATGCCGTAACCCGGCGCGCGCATGGCGACGTCCTTGATCGCCATCTGCAGTTCCATCGGCGTCGAGTAGGCGTACGCGTTGTTGTTGATGAAGAACACGACGGGCAGCTTGTGGATGGAGGCGAGGTTGATGCCCTCGTGCCAGTCGCCGCGTGAAGTCGCGCCCTCGCCGTTGTAACACAGCGCGACGCGCTTCTCGCCGCGCTGCTTGAACGCGAGAGCGGCGCCGGCCGCGACGGGTACGTTGTCACCCAGGTGGCTCACGAAGGCGATGACGTTGTGAGCCATGTCACCCATGTGCATGTTGCCGTCGCGCCCGCGCGTAAGGCCGGCCTGGCGTCCCATGTACTGCGCGATGATGCGACGCGCGCTGATCCCGCGCATCAGGAATACTCCCATGTCGCGGTGGGAGGGTGCGACGACGTCGTCCTTCTCCATGTGAATCGCCGTCCCCACCGAGATCGCCTCCTGACCGCGGCCGACGTAGACGCCGCCCACGATCCTACCCTGGCGGTAGAGCTTGCGCTCGATGCGATCCTCGATCTCGCGCGTCAGCTTCATGAAGTGAAGCATCTCGAGCTTCGCCTTCTGGTCGGGGATGTGGGCGAAACGCGCCCTGCCGGACGACACGGTCTGTCGATCAGCCATAGACATTCTCCCTGGCAATGGATGGATCGGGGAACGGAGCGGCCAACGCCTCGTTCGCAGCGTCCTCCAGTATAGCAGCAATCTTCTCGTCGATGTCCCGGATCTCCGCTTCGTTTTCGACCGCGCCCGTGGCGAGCAGGAAACGACGGTACGCGTCGATCGGGTCCTTCTTCTCCCACTCCGCCGCGACTTCGCGCGGCACGTACCCGGCGTCGTCGTGCTCCGCGTGCCCCTTGCGCCGGAACGTCTTGGCCTCGATCAGCACCGGGCCTTCGCCGGCCAGACAACGCACGCGCGCGCGGCGCACGGCGTCGAGCACGGCCAGGACGTTGTTGCCATCCACGATTTCGCCGTGGGCGCCGTAGCCGGGTGCCCGCACCGCGAGATCCTCCACGTTGGCCTGCTGGCTGGTGGGCGTCGAGTACGCGTACCGGTTGTTCTCGACGATCAGGATCAGCGGCAGCCTGTGCACCCCCGCGAGGTTCATCCCTTCGTGGAAGTCGGTGGTGCTCGTGCCCCCGTCGCCGATGTACGTCAGGGCCACGTTTCGCCTGCCCTTCATCTTCATCTCGAGCGCGATGCCGGCCATCACCGGGATGAGCGCTCCGACCACGCTGATCGGCGCGATCAGGCCCCGCTCCACCCAGCCGAAATGGAGGTTGAGGTCCTTGCCGCCCGTGGGCGATGTGGCGCGCGCGCAGTACTGCGCGACGACGTCCACAGGCCTGACGCCGCGGACCAGCAGCGCGCCCAGGTTGCGGATCATGGGTCCGACGGCATCCCCGTGCTCGAGCCCGTACGCGCTGCCCACCGAACACGCCTCCTGGCCGAGACTGGAGTAGAGCCCCCCGACCACCTTTCCCTGGCGGTAGAGCATTCCGAGCCGCTCCTCGAGCTTCCGGTTCAGCACCATGAAGTAGTAGAGCTCCACGAAGCCGGTCCGATCGAGGGAGAGACCTCCGGGCGCCGAAACCGTGTAGATGTCAGACATGGATTGCTTCGCCATAGACGCCGTGCGCCGCCTCCAGCATGGCTTCCGCCAGCGTGGGGTGGGCGTGCACCGTGTTTGCGATCTCCTCGACCGTCGTTTCGAGTTTGCGCCCGAGAACCGCTTCCGCGATCAGCTCGGTTGCCTTCGGCCCGATGATGTGGACGCCGAGAACCTCGTCGTAACGTTTCTCCGCGACGATCTTCACGAAGCCCGATGTATCGCCGAGGATCATCGCCTTCCCGAGCGCGGAGAAGGGGAACTTGCCCACCTGCACGTCGTAACCCTGCTCCCGCGCGGCGCGTTCGGTGAGCCCGACGCTCGCGACCTCGGGGTGCGAATACGTGCAGTTGGGAACGGTCAGATAGTCGATGGCCTGCACGTGCTTGCCCGCAATGTGGTCGACGGCGAGGATGCCTTCGCGCGACGCCACGTGTGCCAGCGCGGGCGACGCCACGACGTCGCCGATCGCGTAGACGCCGGGAACACTGGTGCGCATGTACTCGTCCACCTTGATGAACTGCCGGTCCATTTCGACGCCGACCGCCTCGTGATTCAGGCGCTCGAGGACGGGCCGCCGTCCGGTTGCCACCAGGACGCGCGCCACCTCGAGGCTCGACGTGGCATCACCCCGCTTGAGCGTGAGTGTCACCGCACGGGCGCCGGCCTTCAGCGCGGTGACCTCGGTGCCCGCGTAGCACGTCATGCCGCGGCTCTTCAACGAGCGCTCCAGCTGCTGCGAGCAGTCCTCGTCTTCGATGGGGAGGAGTCGGGGAAGCAGCTCGATCAGGTGCACCTCGGATCCGAAGGAGTTGAACACCGACGCGAACTCCGTCCCCACCGCGCCCGACCCGATCACGGCCAGGCTCGCGGGCACGTCTGCCATCGTGAGCACCATGTCGCTGTCCACGACCAGCCTGCCGTCCGGTTTCATGTGCGGCAGGTGCGATGGCACGGAGCCGGTGGCGATGATCACGTTCCTGGCGCGAATCGTCTCGGACTTGTCGTCACCATCGATCCGTATCGTGTGCGCCTCGGCGAAGCTGCCGAATCCGGTGAAGGTCTCGACCTTGCGCTTCTTGACGAGGAACGCGACACCCTTCGCGAGTTTGTCGACGATGGCCTTCTTGCGCGCGTGGACCTTCGCGATGTCCAGGCGCGCATTCTCCACCAGGATGCCCTGTTCGGCGGCTCTCCTGATCTCGTCGTAGATCTCGGCCGTGTGGAGGAGCGCCTTGGTCGGGATGCACCCGCGGTGCAGGCACGTCCCGCCGAGGAAGGGGTCCTTTTCGACCAGGGCGGTCGTCAGGCCGAGCATGCCCGCGCGGATGGCCGCGACGTATCCGCCGGGCCCACTCCCGATGATGGCAACGTCGAATTCTCTCAAGAATGAACTCCTCTCGAACGGCCGCTTGCGGGGTGTGCCGGTGATACTCCCGACGGTTCTCGGAGTGGCGGATATCCCGCGGGCGGTGGGCTGGGAGACGAGGCGCCGGCGCCGTGCGGCGAACGCCGTACGGACCGAAGCATGATACGGTCAGCGTCGCGTCCGCGCAAGCGAAACCCCGGACGCATGTCCGCCCTTCAGTTGTAGTTGGCGGGTACGTCGCCGATCGCGAGGATCGAACACGCGAGAATGGGGGACAGCCCGAGTTCCGCGGCGCGGGCGACGACGGCATCGTCCTCGCTGCCCGGGTTCAGAAACAACTGCCCCGGCCCCTTCTCGGCGATCTCGGCGAGAACCCGCAGCGTCCTTTCGGGCGGCAGGTAAACGAGAGTCGCGTCGAGGTCCGCGGGGATGTCACGGATGGAGCGGTACACCGGCCGGCCCTCGATGGTCTGTTCGCGAGGGTTCACGGGGAAAACGGAATGGCCGTGCGCCAGGTACGAGCGCACGGCCTTGTTTCCGAACTTGGCGCGGTCGTTGGACGCGCCGATGACGGCCACGTTCACGGCGACGCGCCTCCGTCCGCGGAGGCGAGGGACGTGGGGCGCTTGAGTTTCTGGCCTTCGGCGAGGCCGTAGGGGCCGGTGACGACGACCGTCCGGCGGCCGAAGGAGATCGCCGCATCCAGATTCTCGAACCAGATGTCGGCCCGCCGCTCCCAGCGGCTGCCCATGGAGTCCTCGACGATGAAGTCGCCGAGGCCGGACAGGTGAATGACGTCGCCGAAGCGGAACGGCGCTCCCGGCGTGTAGGCGCGCAGGAGGTCCCGCGACAGGGCGATCACGCCCGGCCGGGTGCGGGTATTCGCGGCCGTGATGAACGGGGTGTCGTCCGTCTCCTCCTCGCGGCTCGTGTAGCCGGTGACGACCACCGACAGCGCGACTTCGCGCCCGGTGGCTGCGCCGTCCCAGTTGCCGGCTTCGCGGTGCCGGTAGTAGCGCTCGAGGGACCCGTGGAGCGAGGTCACCTCCGCCACGGTCCGCCCTTCGACGAGGCCGCTTCGGGTCACCAGGTTCGAGGAGCTGGTGACGTCGGAAAGCCAGAGCGTTGCCGGAAGGCCCACCGCCACCGCGGCTGCCATGGCAACCGCCCGCCCGCGGATCCTTCCCCGTGCCGCCGGCTGGAGCGAGCGGCCGGCCGCGGAAACCAGGCGCCGCGGGCCGTCGACATAGAAGCCGAAGGCGCCGGTACGAAGCCGCCAGATGGACGCCGACCATGCAATTCGTTTCTTCATCTTGAATTTCCGGTTTCCTGCCGGATCACCGAGCGCCCTGCCGGTTAAAGAATCGGCCCGACGGTGACCGGCGGGCCCGGAGGCAGGAGCACTTTTCGACCCCTCAAGGCTAGCCCCACCGGGGGGGCGTGTCAAAGAAAATGTCCCTCTCGATCCCGGGGATCGAGGCTTCCGTACAGTGCAAACCGATATTTCGAAGGGGATTAGGCAGCCTGTCTTCGAGCGCTTCCGAAAGCCGATCGGGCAACCCCAAGACCCCCGGAAAGCTAGTCAGAGTCCGGGGTGCCGGCCCGGGGCGCCGGGTAGCGGCTGACCGGGTTTTCCCCGAAAAAGTCGTCGCGGAATGCCTCCGCCCGGGTTCCCGGGAAGTGGATGTAGACCGGGATTCCGCTGGCCGGGTCGACGTGGCTGAAGAACGGCTTTGCCCCGACCATGTAGATCTCGAGCTTGCGGGCCACCATCGACCGGCTCTCGGCCTCCACCGACGCCTCGCCGGTGAATCCGGCCGTCAGGTCCGCCGGGAGAAAGGAGTTGGGAAAGAGGACGCGGTAGGTTCCGGGGTTCCTGGCCGCGGCTCCCTGGCGCAGGGCCAGAAGGACCTCCAGGTCCATGACCCAGTCCTCGAAGGGCTGAAAGCCGCCCTGGAAGTGCTGGGAGCGCGGCTGGCGCTCGCCGGATTCGGTATTCTGAATCCACCCCGTGGCCGAGTCGCCCCGGAGCGTCACGTTCGCGGCCACGGGCATTCCGGCCTTGGTGCCCTTGAACGAGAAGCGCCGCACCTCGAAGGTCTTCGGGTCGGCCTCGGTGCGGGACGTGAGATCGATCTCGTTCGGGCCCAGTTGCACGCGGGTCTTCGACTCGAAGACGAGTACGCCGGCCGCGGGCCGGATCTTCATCGCCGAATGGCCGACGCGAACCCCGTCCATGTACAGCGTGTAGCCGATCGCGGGCGGCAGATCGCCGGCCCGGACGGGTGCGCCCGCCGCGGTGATGACGGCGATGAGAATGTGGGCGAAGAAGCGCATTGTAGAATCCAATCCACCCGCGCGCGCACCGGCCGAAGCGCCGGTCCCGCGGGGAGCAACCCCATCATAGCACAAGTCTGTTACCCGCCCCGGGTCACGGAGTTCCATTCCGCGGGGCTGCCATGGTACCGGAGTTGCATCGTCCGCGCGGATGGCCGCGTGCTGGACGGATGCCCGCGCCGGCGTTAGGCTGCGAATGTCATGCGGAACCCCAGAATGAGACGATTTCCCGCGCTGATGTACCACCGGATCGTGTCGGACCACCTTGCGGTCGATGATCCCGCGGAGCGTCGCTGGGCGGTGACCCTGGAGGCCTTCACCTGGCAGATGGGCCGGCTCGGAACGGCCGGCAGGGTGGGTGTGTCGATGGACCGTGTGCACCGCACGCTCGCCGCCGGGGGACGGGTGCCGCCGTAGTGGGTCGCGATCACATTCGACGAAGGGAACGCGAGCGACCACGCCCTCGCGTTGCCGATCCAGGCGGGACATGGTTTCGAGG
>CAZPUV010000105.1:7517-8203 GCA_964589805.1 uncultured bacterium
GGGCGAAGGGGGGCGTGACGCAGGACGCGCTGCGCGACATGCACGCCGCGGGCATGCACATCGGATCGCACGCCATGACGCACCGGTTCCTCACCACGCTCACCGCCGCCGATGAACGTCACGAACTGGGCCGGTCGCGGGAACTGCTGGAGTCCGCCATCGGCGGCAGGGTGGATCACTTCGCTCCGCCGGGTGGACGGTGGTCGGAACGAACCGCGCGCTCGCTGCGCGAACTCGGATTTGCCGCGGTCTCCACGTCCGCGTTCGGTTACAACCACGCTGCACGGGCGCGCTTCGCCTACCGCCGGATCCCCGTCACGCTCTCGACCTCGAGGGAACGGTTCGACGCCATCGTGGAAGGTTCGAGGATGAGACTCCTCCCCGGCTATGCCCGCGCTGCGGCGCTGTCGCTCGCTCGCACCGCGCTGGGCGATGCGGCCTGCGCCAGAGCCCGCGCGGCGCGCGGAGGCACGCCGTGACGATCCTCTTCTTCGTCAGCATCGCCGTCATCGTGTACGCCTACCTGATCTATCCGGCGATCATCGTCGTCTGGGCGAATCTGTTCCCGCGCCGTGTCGAGAAACGATACCGGCACGTGCCGGTCAGCGTCGTGATCGCGGCCCGGGACGAGGAGGCCAACATCACCGCGCGCATCGAGAACCTGCTCGCGCAGGAGTATCCCCCGG
>CAZPUV010000106.1:0-8200 GCA_964589805.1 uncultured bacterium
AACGGCACCGCTGCCACGGCATCGTCGTACTGCACGCGGAACTGAGGCAGGGCGGTGTTGCCCGCGCTACCATTCAGTTCCCCATCGAGGACCTGGATGGGCCCCTTGATGAACGGCATCGTGAGCGCGCCCTCGGACCACCACTTCCAGTCGGAGGTGTCGCCGAGGTACATCTCGAGGTCGTACCCCTGGCCCTCCTTGAGAACGTAGTCGATGGGTACGTCGTGCCACATCAGACCGGTGGAGGGCACGGTGATCTGCCCGGAGGCCAGCAGGGCCCCGCGCGTCGTGCCGGTCGCGGCGTAGAGGTTCGCGGTCAGACGCTGTCCGGCCGTGTGGTTCACCCGCATGCCGAACGTGGACATCGCGACGGTCTGATTGGCGCGGAAGTAGAACCCGCGTCCCTGGTTGCTGTCCGACGGGCCGCCGCCGTTCAGGAGCGGGGTGCCCTGCATCGGGTCGAGTTCGACGATCTTGTCGGGGGTCGTCGCCGAGCCGATGAAGCTGAGCCGCACGAACGCCTGGTCGCCCGCGCTGCCGTTGTACTCCCCGTTCAGAATGCGGAACGTTCCGGCCAGGTCAATTGGCGCCGGCGAACCACTCTCGAGGAATCCCGGGAGCTGCCGCACCTCTCCAAACGAGACGTTCACGTCGTACTCGCTGCACTCCTGGAACGTGAAGTTGATGGGGACATACTGGTAGACGTCACCCGGGTGATACACCGACGCCGAGGCCGTGGCGAGAAGCGCACCGCGGACCTGGTTGCTGGACGCGTAGATGTTCACCGTCAGGGTCTGCTTCCGAAGCAGGTCCGCCTTGATGCCGATCGACGTCACGCTGAATCTCTTGAGTGCCGTCATGTAGTACCCGGCCGACTGGTTGTCGTTGGTGAACGCCTGAACGGCACCGGGGTGAGAGTCCATGCTGATCACGCTGCCGGGCGTGGGCTGCGGCGGCTGAACCGGCGTGATGTCGTGCCAGGCGATGGAGTAATTCTGGTTGCCGCCGGAAAGAGTGCCCTTGTGGGTGACGCGCAACTGGAAGTCTTTCGAGCCAATCTGGTTGCTGGTCGTGATCTTCTCCACATTGTCCCGGAAGTTGTCGCCGCGTGTGGCAGCATTCCCGGGCGACGCGGGGTTGAGGACCCACGGACTGATGGTCGCACTGTCAGAGAGCCGCACCAGGCGGATGTCGAGGTCGTTCACCAGCCGGCTTCCCGCCGGGTCCACCGCGTACGGTTGTACCGGGCCCGCGGGGTCGGTCCACGCGATCGTGATCCTGGGGGCGCGGGTCGGGGAATCGATGCGGAAATAGAACGAATCTCCGGTGCCCTGCGCGAGGTTCGTTTCGCCCGCGCCCATGTCGGCCAGGGCCGGGAAGTTCTCCACGAAGCCGGTCACCGCGTTGTGAGCGATCGTGTCCATCGCCCGGTTCGTGTTCATGAGACCCCAGCCGTTCTGGTAGTCGGGGCCGTCGGCCGCACCCGCCTCGTCGGCCGTGTTCACGACGATCGCCTTGATGGTCGCCGAACGGGGCGCCGGCGTTTCGTCGGCGATAAACGCCCAGCCGCCCCAGTACATCCACGCCTGTGTCAGCAGGTTGATGGAACCGGCGACGTTGGGCGCCGACATGGACGTGCCGCTCGCGGTCGTGTAGGCGGTGTTGCTCGTATTGCTCGTGGAAAACAGGCTGACACCGTTACCGACGATGTCCGGCTTCACCCGGCCGTCGTCGGTGGGGCCCCAGGCGCTGAACGCCGACTGGACGACGCTCCCGGGGTTGACCCAGCCCGCCGGGATGTCTTCGACGGCCCCGACGGTGAGTATGTTCTTGGCGCTGGCCTGGGCGTCCATCGTGTCGTAGCCGCCGCTCTGCCCGTCGGCCGGATGGACGTCGTTGGAACTGACCCAGTTGTTGATCGCGCCATTCCAGTGCCAGTGAGTCGTGCCCGGCGTCGGACCGTTGTCGTTGCGGTCGTTGCCGGCAGACTTGACGATCAGGTACTGGGGCGCATTGAAGGCGGTGATATCCCAGTCGCGGGCTTCCTGCACGTATGCGCCGAAGAACGGGTCCTCGGTCGTGCTCAGGTTGACATCGCCGAACCACATCCACCCGTTGGTGGAGTCGAAATACCATCCCAGGATCCACCCGTAGGAGTGGTTGGATGTGTACATGCCGGCTGCGCCTGCGGCCGCCATCTCGGCGGTGTCGTTGGTCCAGTTGTAGGATCTCATTCCGCCCGCCGCGAACGACATGCCCTTGGCGGCGGCGTTCACGCCCGAGGCGATCATCGTTCCGGCAACGTGGGTGGAGTGCCAGTGCGAGGCCGCGCCGTCACCGAGGACGATCCGACCGGTCAGCTCCTGATGGGTGCTGAGCGCCGAACCGGCATCCCATACGCCAAGCTCGGGGGAGCTGGTGAGCGAGCCGTTCTGGCTGTACGGGGAACTGCCGCCCGGATGGACCTTGTTGGTCCCGATCGTGGCGGCCGCGTTGACGTTGTGGATCTTGTAGAAAACGGGACGGCCATTGTCGCCCACAAACTGGAGCGAGATATCCGTGTTCGCCCGCAGGGCCTGCGCCACCGGGCTGTTGTCTTCCATGAGCTGGCGATACAGGGGGGACTGGATCTGCAGCACGCGCCGGGCCTCGAGATCCCGCTGCAATGCCTCGAGCGCGGGAAGGTTCGCCTGCAACTGCGGGATCTCCGCAGCGACCCGGGGTCCCGTGGAACCGGCCACCTGGCCGGAGGCGAGTTGTGGCAGCGTCAGCAGCAGGACAGCCAGGCACGTGCCGACGCACCTGCGCCAACTGCCGGAACCGGGCAGCGGTAGTCGATATGACATGAGTTTCCTCCGTTCTCGGAGAACTGGTTCGAGTAAGCCAACGCACCCGGACCCGTGGACGACCTGTGCCCGGGGATCCATCGGCGCTGGAGGTAAGGCTGGCTATCGCAGGCTGGGAGCGCAGCGAGCACCCTCCCGGCGGATAACTATTTTACAGCGAGCAGTTCCGAAATGGAAGCCGATTCTGTACTGATAAGAAACCTCATCCACCGCAGCCTCCATCGGAACCTCGCCGATTGTCGTGGGCAGCCGGCACCTCCCTCCAGGTCGAGGGAGTTTCCCCGACGCCAGGGTCCGGAATCATCCCACGTGCCTCATGCCGGCTTGCCCTCATCCGGCGGTTCCGGAGCGATCGATTTGCCGCGCCGCTTACGCAGCGCCTCGCGCAGGAGGTACTCGATCTGGCTGTTCAGGCTCCGGAGGTCGTCCTTCGCCCACCGGTTGAGTTCGTCGAGCAACTCTTCCGGGAGCCGGACGAGGTACGATTTCCTTCCGGACATTCGGACTCACATCCTACTGGTACAGGGTCCCGGTATTGACGACGGGCTGGGCCGACTTGTCGCCACAGAGAACTACCAGCAGGTTGCTCACCATCGCGGCGCGCTTTTCGTCGTCCATGTTGATCATCTTGTGCTGGTCGAGGCGTTCCAGAGCCATTTCCACCATGCCCACAGCGCCGTCGACGATGCGCGTGCGGGCGGCCACGATGGCCTCGGCCTGCTGGCGCTGCAGCATCGCGGATGCGATCTCGGGGGCGTACGCGAGGTGACTCAGGCGCGCCTCGTCGATGTTCACGCCGGCCAGGGCAACGCGCTCCTGCAGCTGTTTCGTCAGTGATGCCGAGACCTCGTCCATGCTGCCGCGGAGGGAGAGCTGGTCGTCCTCGGTGGTGTCGTACGGGTACTCCGTCGCCAGGTGGCGGATCGCGGACTCGCTCTGCACCGTGACGTAGTGCGTGAATTCGTCCACATCGAAGACCGCCTGCGCCGTGTCGACCACGCGCCATACCACCACGGCCGCGATCTCGACCGGATTTCCGCGCGCGTCGTTGACCTTGATCCTCTCGCCGTTGATGTTGCGCAGTCGCAGTGACACCTTCTCCTTCTTGTAGAAAGGATTGGCCCAGTGGAAGCCGTTCGCCTTGACGGTTCCGCTGTACTTGCCGAAGAGCACCAGCACCGCCGCCACGTTGGGCTGCAGCGTGAAGAAGCCGGCGAGCATGACGCTCCAGACCATCGTGGCGACCGACCATGTGATGATGAACGCCGGCGTGGGTCCGGTCGTGACGATTTCCTTGAGCCAGAGGCCCAGGGCGATGCCGCCACCGATAAGCACCGGGAGCATCAGCCAACCGCTCAGGGCTCCCACCTCTTTTTCCCGCGTGACCATGAGATTGCCTCCTTGTTGGAAACCAGCAAAAGGATATCGATATGATATCATTGTGTCAAGGGCATGAAATCCGATGGGAGATAACCCGTTGGTACGAAAAGTATTCAAAGAACGGGCCCCGCGGGCCCCGTGAGGTCAGACCCGGAGAATATCGAGGTCGGGGGCGCGGTCCAGGAGGCCACGGTCCACGGCCTTCGCGTAGAGCGTCTCGAGCGCCCGCCGGCCCTCGTCGCCCATGTCCACCGTGTCCTCGTTGACGTACATGCGCACGAACGCGCGGCACGTTTCGCGGTCCACGCCGCGCCCGAACTGCTTGGCGTAGTCGACCGCCTCGTTCTCATGCGAGCGCGCGAGCACGATGCTGTCCTTGAGTCCCTTCGCGACGGCGGTCATCGTGTCGTCGCCGAGTCCGCGGCGCACCACGTCGAGGCCCAGCGGGATGGGGAGCCCCGTGTCGCTCATCCATGCGTCGCCCAGGTCGACCACCTTGTGGAGTCCGCTCGAGGGCCAGGTGAGCTGGCCTTCGTGGATGACGACGCCCGCGTCGACCGAGCGGTCGGCGATCGCGTCCATGATGGTCTCGAAGTCCATGAGCACCGGCTCGAATTCGGTCGTCACGTACAGACGGAACAGGAGATAGGCGGTAGTGTGCTCCCCGGGCACCGCGATGCGACGACCGGCGAGCTGCTGGACCGACAACGGTTCCCGTGCGAGCACGACGGGACCGTAACGCCGCCCCACCGAGGCGCCGCACGACATGATCCGGTACAGGGAGGCCACCGACGGGTAGGCCGCGGCAGAAATGGCGGTCACGTCGAGTTCGGCGGCTCGCGCCCGGCGGTTCAGGCTCTCGATGTCTTCGAGGACGTGGTCGACCGTGTACCCCCGCACCTTCACGCGTCCCGAAGCCAGGCCGTAGAACATGAACGCGTCGTCGGCGTCCGGACTGTGTCCGATGGAAAGGGTCTTCATGGGGTCGAATCGCTCCAATCAGGGACAGGGATGTGACGGCGCGGACGGGGCGTAATCAGGAGATGACCTGAAACCACGAGGCGGTTACCACACGGGTCTTTTTGCCGCCGTCACCGGCCTCGATCTCGAGGAGGTACTCACCCTTGTGGAACCTGCGCGCAAACAGGCGCAGCATGAACCGGCCGTCTGCGAAGTACTCGTCGCCGATCGCGTCGCGGAATATCTCGGCGCCCCGGTCGTCGCGAATCACGGCGTCGTAGCGCGTCGCGCCCTTCGGGATGAAGTCGAGGTCGACGCCCACCACCAGGCTCGACAGACGGCTCATGTCCACGACCGCGTCGTAGGTGTTGGCCGGCCGGACGACACCGTCTTCACTCGCGGTCCGGATCGGCAGTTCCTGCAGCGGATCCCGGGACGAAACCACGTCCACCGGCGCCCAGGCGGCCACCCGCTGGCCGCGCACGACGGTCATCACCACGAGCCCGACGACGACGAGTGCGATCGCAATCAGCGTCGCGCGGACGTTGCCCGATCCCGCGCGCACGATTCCGAGGGAATGGCCTCGACCGCCGTCCAGGGAGTGTCGCGTCGCCATGCCGCGTATGCTACCACACTGTGATACGATGGCGCCATGCGGGGATCAGAAACGCCGCACGTGGTCGGTATTGCGGGCCCATCGGGCTCGGGGAAGACGTCCCTTGCCAGGCTGCTGGCCGCTCGTGTGCCCGGGGGTGGGGTGGTATTCGCACTGGACGCCTACTATCGTGACCAGCGCGGCGTTCCGGAGGCCTCGCTCGACGTCGACGCGCCGGAGGCGATCGACCACCCGTTGCTCATCGCCCAGCTGCACGCCATCGCCGCCGGCCATTCCATTCAGCAGCCGGTTTACGACTACGCCACCCACGCGCGCCAGCCCGTCACGCGCACCGTCGATCCAGCGCCCTGCGTGATCGTCGAAGGGCTGTTCGCGTTCTACTGGCCGGATGTTCGCGCTTCCATCCACACCGCCGTCTTTCTCTCCCTCGATCACGCGGCCTGTCTCGAGCGTCGCGTCGCGCGCGACACGCGCGAGCGGGGCCGGTCGCGGAGCGCGGTCGTCGACCAGTACGAGCGCACGGTGCGTCCCAACTACGATCGCTTCGTGCACCCCACGCGAAAACACGCTCGACTGGTGCTGGACGCCACGCTGCCGCTCGAAACGCTGGTCGAGCGCGTGCTGGAAGCCGTGCGCGCGGTTTGACGGGCCCGGTGAGCAACGGGTCGGGGATCAGGCGGACATGGCGCTGCGGCGCATGCGCGCCACGATGGCGGGAACGTGCTCGAGGCACGCCTCGATGTCCTCGGCCGTGGAGAGGCAACTCAGCGAAAAACGCAGGCAAGACGCCGCTTCCCCGGGGGACAGACCCATCGCGGCCAGAACGTGGGAGGGCAGCCCGGCGCCGGACTTGCAGGCCGAGCCGGCCGAAACACAGATTCCAACCTCATCCAGGAGCACGAGCATCGCGTTTCCATCGATGCCGAGGAAACCGACATTCGAGGTATTGGGGAGACGTTCGGACGCGACCCCGTTGACGAACGAATCGGGAACGCCGGCCAGGATCTCGCGCTCGAAGCGGTCGCGCAGCGCACGCACCTCGGTGCGGTACTGCCCGAGATGGCCCTCGGCGTATTCGCACGCCGCTCCCAGCCCCACGATTCCGGCCACGTTCTCCGTCCCGGGACGCCGCCCGCGCTCCTGGCTACCCCCCGTGAACACGGGCGCCCATTTCGTTCCCTTGCGGATGCAGAGCGCTCCGACCCCCTTGGGCGCGTGCAACTTGTGACCGGAGATGGAAACGAGGTCCGCGCCGAGGGACTCGAGGTCGATCGGCACCTTGCCGGCGCCCTGGACCGCGTCGACGTGCAGCGGCACGCCGCGGGCGTGGGCGATCTCGGCGATGCGGTCGACGGGAAAGATGACACCGGTTTCGTTGTTCGCGAACATCGCGGAGACGAGCGCGGTGTCGTCGCGCAGCGCGTCGCGCAACGCGTCGAGGTCCAGGCGTCCCGCCCGGTCCACCGGCAGGATGGTGACCTCGCAACCGAGCGAGGCGTAGCGCTTGACGGGATTGAGCACGGCGGCGTGCTCGACCGCCGTGGCAACGAGGTGACGGCGTTTGCGGTCCATCTCCATGACGCCGCGAATCGCGATGTTGCTCGATTCCGTGCCGCAGCCGGTGAACACGACCTCCCCGTCCGAGCAACCGAGCAGCGCGGCGACCCTGGCCCGCGCATCCCGGATGGCGGAGGCGGGCCTGTCGCCGAGCCGGTGGGGGCTGGAGGGGTTTCCGAAGTGCTCCGTCAGGAACGGACGCATGGCCTCGAAGACCGCCGGCAGGACGGGCGTCGTGGCGTTGTTATCCAGGTAGACCGTACGCATGGATTATGTAGACTGCCCGGAGGGGCGCGGCCGTCGGCGCTTGCCGCCGCGGGTGTCAGGTGCTATTTTAGGCCGCACTCACTGCGGTTACAACCGGCATTTCCCGGACCGATCGATGACCTCACGAGACTCCTCCCGCAAGAAGAAGAATCCGAAGGGCCGCCGCGTCGGACTCGTCATCGTCCACACCGGCAACGGCAAGGGCAAGACGACCGCCGCGCTGGGCACCGCGATGCGCGCGGCGGGCGTGGGTTTCCGCGTGCTGGTGATCCAGTTCATCAAGGGTTCGTGGGACTACGGAGAGCTGCACTCGGCGGAGAAGCTCGGCATCGAGATCGTTCCCATGGGCGAGGGGTTCACCTGGGAAACGAAGAATCGCGACCGCGACACCGCGGTGGCGAGAAAGACGTGGGAAGCGTGCCGGGCGGCCATCGAGGCGAACGAACACGATCTCGTGATCCTCGACGAGATCAACAACGCCATCCATTACGGCTATCTGGCCATCGACCCGGTACTGGAGGCGCTGCGCACCCGGCCGAACGGCATGCACGTCATTCTCACCGGGCGCGCCGCG
>CAZPUV010000107.1:0-8124 GCA_964589805.1 uncultured bacterium
GCGATGGTGGCGGCGGTGAAGGGGTACAAGTGCGTGTTCACGATGCCGGACAAGGTACCCGTGGAGAAGGAGTACATGATGCTGGCGTACGGGGCGGAAGTAATCCGGTGTCCGACCGAGGCGGCTCCGGATTCCCCCGAGAGCTACTACAGCGTGGCGAAACGGATCGCGCAGGAGCGCGGCGCCGTGCTGACCAACCAGTACCACAACCCGATGAACCCGGACGCGCACTACCGCACCACCGGTCCCGAGATCTGGCGTGACACCGGGGGTCAGGTGGACGCCTTCGTGGGCGGGATGGGAACGGGCGGCACCGTGAGCGGAATCGGTCGCTACCTGAAGGAGCAGAACCCGAAGGTTCGCGTGGTCGGCGTCGACCCGGAAGGGAGCATCCTCGCCCACTACTTCCATACGAGGGAGATGGCCGAGGCGAGGCAGTACCTCGTCGACGGCATCGGCGAGGACTTCGTTCCGACCACGTGCGAGTTCCAGTACGTGGACGACATGATCACCGTGGGCGACCCGGAATCACTCGTCATGACACGCCGCCTCGCGCGCGAGGAGGGGCTCCTCGTGGGGAGTTCCTCGGGCGCGGCGGTCGTGGGCGCGATCCGGACGGCGCGGGACCTCGGTCCCGATGCCATCGTGGTGGTGCTGATCCCGGACACGGGTGAGCGCTACCTGAGCAAGGTTCATTCGGAGTCCTGGCTCGCGGAGCACGGCATCCAGGACGGTTAGCGGTTTCAACCGCGCCCGCCCCCGGGGGCGCCGGCGCAGGAGACACATGGGATTCTCGACGGATTGCATCCACGCCGGGCAGTGGCCCGACGAGAAGACGGGTGCGGTGAACACGCCCATCTTCCAGACATCCACCTACAAGCAGGATGGGATCGGCAAGCACCGCGGCTACGAGTACGCGCGCACCGCCAATCCGACGCGCGAGGCGCTCGAGCGCAACGTCGCGGCGCTCGAGAAGGGGAAACACGGGCTTGCGTATTCGTCGGGCATGTCGGCCGTCGACACGATCCTCCGCCTCTTCGTGCCGGGCGACGAGATCGTCGTGACCAACAACGTCTACGGCGGCACCTATCGCCTTTTCGAGATGGTCCTCAGGAACTACGGGCTCGTGTTCAGGTTCGTCGACACGTCGAGCCTGGACGAAGTCGAAAAGGCGCTCTCTTCGAAGACCCGCCTCGTCTTCCTCGAATCACCGACCAACCCCGTCCTGCGCGTCACCGACATCGCGGCCGTGGTGGCCCTCGCGCACGCCCGCAAGGCGGTGGTATGCGTGGACAACACGTTCATGAGCCCGTACCTGCAGAACCCGCTCGTGCTGGGTGCTGACATGGTGGTGCACAGCACGACCAAGTACCTCAACGGACACAGCGACATGGTGGGTGGCATCGTCGTCCTGGACGACGACGCCATGGCGCAGCGGCTGCGTTTCCTCCAGAACGCCGTGGGGGCGGTACCCGGGCCGATGGACTGCTACCTCGCGCTTCGCGGCACCAAGACGCTGGCGGTGCGGATGAAGCAGCACGAGGAGAACGCCCGCGTCCTGGCGCGCTTCCTCGCGGGGCAGGCCGGCCTGAAGAAGGTCAACTACCCGGGGCTCCCCGACCATCCGCATCACGCGCTGGCCGCACGGCAGGCACGCGGGTTCGGCGCCATCATCTCGTTCGACCTCGGGACGATCGAACGCGCGGACCGCTTCCTGCGCGCGGTGCAACTGTTCACGCTGGCGGAGAGTCTGGGCGGCGTGGAGAGTCTCATCAGCCATCCGGCATCGATGACGCACGGAAGCGTCCCGGAAGCGGAACGCGTGAAGCTCGGTGTCACGCCGGGGCTGGTGCGCATCTCGGTGGGAATCGAAGACGTCGAAGACCTCGAAGCGGATCTGGCACAGGCGTTCGCGGCTTGTTCCTAGCGGCGCGTACTCCGGAACTCCGTACATCACGCGTGTCGAGTTGAATTCCTGTGCGCTTCGTAACACGCGTTGCATCACCCCTTGCACAATCCGCGTTCCCGGGATATATTCTCCCTGTCGGTGTTGCCGCACCTTATCTGCCAGTGGACTGATCCTCCGCGAGTTTTTGCTTGACGCCCCTTGTGGCATGCTCTAGGTTTGCCGCAAGATATTGTATCCTGGGTGCGTCAGGGCACAGCATCATGTGTATCCCGGCCAATCGAAACGGTTTAGGCTGTTGCCTGGTTTTCACCTCAACACGGAGGAGTTGGGAATGGAAAAACGGGAAAAAGGCGGGGTGCTCTTGAAGGACAAGGAGTACGTCAAGTACGTGCAACTTCTTAGGAAGGCGGAGCGGGACGGGCGGTTGGACGGTTACCCGTGTCCGTTGTGCGGCTCAAGGTATCCTGAAAGACTAGAGGCGGAGGGGTGCTGCCGCGCAGTCATTTCCTGATTGCGAGGGCACGGTTGAGATGAGCAGCTTGAGTTCGACGACGATCCATCAGCATTGCTCGGTTTGCAAGGCCGACTTCGACATGGACATCATCAAGCAGGGGAGCAGCGAGGATGTCCTCTGGTTGAAGTGTCCCGGTTGCCAGGGGTTCCTTCCCTACATGCCGAAGGAAGACCTGGACGACGCGGATCGGATGCCCGACGAGCAGTCGCTCGCGCTGGAAGACCTGGAAATCGAGAGCGCGAGGGAGTACTCGAATGACCAGGAGTACGAGGTGGGTGAGATACTCCACCATCGGTCCTGGAATGATTACGGAAAGGTCGTGGCAAAGGACAAGCTTCCCGGCAACCGGCGCACGATCTGGGTGCAGTTCATCCGTCAGGGGCGCGTCCAGCTCCTCGAAGGCGTCGTTCATTAGCGACGCGTTCCGCGGAGCCAGCGTGAAGCGCGGCGTCCTGGTGGCGGTCTTCGTGACTGCCGCGTGTCTGCTACCCCCGTCAGAGGCCGGTTCCGCCGGCGTTCATGAGAACGCCGTTGCGGAATCGGCCTTTCTTCTTGCCCCCGGGCGCGTCGTCGCGCGCGCCGGCGTTGAGACCGGCCAGGGCGAGTCCCTCGACGCATCCGTCTACCGCTTCTACGCGGCCTTCCCGATCCGCGGCACGTTCCTCGTGGCGATCGAGCAACCGTTCGTTTCCGTCGCGGGCGCGTCCGGCATCGAAGCGGGGCTGGGAGATGTCGCGGTCCGGCTTCGCGCCCGGCTCGCGGGGCAGCGTCGCGCGCTGTGGTTCGCGGGTGCCCTCGGCGGCGGCACCGGCGAAAGACGTTTCTTTCCCTACTCATCCGAGGCGATCGACATCGGGGCTTCGCTCGCGTACACCGACTCGCTGGGGGTACTGGACGTGTTCGCCGCCGCCGGCGTGGTCTGGGCGCAGCGGGTGCCCGACGAACTCGCGGGCATCCACGACGACTACCGGCGTGCGATGGCCGGCGCGGGGATTCGTCTCGGTGCGGCGGTATCGGTCAGCGCGGGCGCCGTCTTCCATCGCTACCCCTACATCGATGCGCGACGCGAGGTCGTCTTCGCCGGCGCGACCTGCCGCTGGAGTGAGGCGCTGCGCGTCTTCGCGGGGGGCCAGGCCGAGACCGGTCCCCCGGGCGACCGCGCGAGCGACTGGGTGGCGTCGGCCGGCGTTACCGTGCAGTTCTGACCGTCGCGGTTGCAGCCGCCAACTCCATGTCGCAGTTTGCGCCTGGGGAAGCCTTCTTCCAGGATCCGCCCGGCGGGCGGGGGATTCCGCATCGTGGTCCCCAGGGCGACGACGATCCCCGGAAATCCCGCGCCGCGACGCCCCGAATCGCCTGCGGGCGTGGCACATCGATTGCCTTTGATCACGCCAGACCCTCCGGTCGCAAACCGGAACAACCCAATTCATCGTTCCCTGCGGGGGACACTGGAGGGAAACGTGATCCGCATTGTCCTCATCGAGGACGACGACCTGATGCGCGAATGGCTCGGCCGATCTCTGTCGAGCCGGGGCCATGAGGTCGTTCGATACCGTCGCGCCGACGAGGCGATCAAGGCCGTGGTGGCCGATCCGCCCGACGTCGTCCTCTCGGATGTCCACATGCCGGGGATGTCCGGGCTGGAGTTCGGCCGGGCGCTCATCGAGCACCGTGTGGCGACACCGCTTCTGCTCATGACGGCGGACCCCACCGAAGCGCTGGCGGATCACGCGGAAGAAGCGGGCGCGCGCGCGCTGCTTCGCAAACCCTTCGGCAGCGTCGGCGAGCTGTGGTCGGCGGTCGAGACGGCGGCCGCGAGCACGCGGCGAACCTTCGGAGAGGACCTGACCAACGCGTCCCACGAGTTGCGCACGCCGATCACCGCCGTGCGCATGGCGCTCGCCGGCCTGGTGGAGGAGCGTGCCATGGACGCGAGCGAACAGCGCCTGGTCGAGATCGCGACGCGCAATCTCGACCGGCTGACCAAAGCGCTCGAGGAACACCTGGCCCGGCTCGCCCTTGCCGGCGAACAGCGCTCGCCCGCCGACTGATTTACCTACTCGACATTGGATTCGAGGAGTTCCGACATGCGGGACTTCCGGCGTTTCCGCCCGCCGCCGTCGAAACCGGGTGAGGCCACGCCTTCTGCGAGGATCACGGCCAGGGGCTGCTCGATGGTGCGTTCCGGCAGCGAGCGTACCGTCCGGTGCTCGTACCGGCCCTCGTTCACCTCGCGTACGAGATGAGTGAGCGCGTCGAGACCCGACCGTCCGAACCCGGCGCAGTGCACCGGTTCGCCGTCCTCGAGGAACACCTTCGCAACCGCGTCTTCCGTCCGGACCACGATCACGCCCGTGAGGGCGGAGCCGTGCGCCACGCGCAGCACGTCGGAAACGTCGATCTTCGAGAGGTCACCGGAGAAGAGCGAGGGCCGGCGCACACGACCCGCGAACGCGCGGGTGAGCGGCGAGCGGAAGATGATCAGCACCGTGAGAAAAGCCAGGATCAGCGGGAGGTGCCGGTCGAACGCGGCGACCAGTCCGGGTGTCACGTCGCGCACCGCCTCGACCACCTGTCGCGGTGCGGGCGGGTCGGAGGGAAGCGGTGGCGGAACGGGCCCTTCCGAGAGGGCGCGGAACTGCTCGCGCGCCCACTCGTTGGACGGATCCTGCGCGAGCAGCGCCTGCAGCATCTCCGAGGCCTCCTCGCGCGCCCATTCGCCCGATGCGAGCAGACGCCTCGCCGACTGTTCCAGCGCCGCGATGCGGTTCTTCTCGACCGCCGCGGCGATCTCGTCGCGCATCCGGAAGAACTCGTCGCGCGGTTCCTTCGCGAGGGCGAGCTGGATGTTCGACAGCGCCGCGTCGTTCTGCCCGATGGCGGCGAGGCAGCGGGCCTTGTGGGCGAGCACGTCCACGTTCTGGCCGTCGATCGAAAGCAGGACCGCGATTCGCGGGAGCGCCGACTCGAAGCGCCCGGACGCGACCAGGCTGTCCACCTCGGCCGCAAAGACCCGGAACAGGTCCCGGTCGACCTCGCGGCGCGCCTCGTTGATATCCTGGCGGCCGGGTTGCAGGGCGCCCGCCCGGGTCAGCAGCCCCCGTGCATACTCCAACCGGCCGAACCGCCGGTACATGGCGGCAAGTTCCCACATGGCCGTGACGTCGGACGGGTCGCGGAGCAGTATTTCGCGGTAGTAGATCTCCGCCAGTCCGTTCTGCGAGAGGGTCATGGCGGCGCGTCCCATTTCCAGGAGTTCCCCGCGGGTCGTCGTCGAGTCGAACAGTTCCTCGTTGTTCCATTCGGAGACCGGCTGGTCCGCCGCGACGGCGGCGGATGGCGCGGCGAGCGCGGCGCCCGCCAGCACGAGGAGGAACGCGGGAACGTGCCGGGAGAGGGTCATGACGAGCGGCAAAACCGCAACGTTCGTGCCAGCGACGGGCGGCCTGCCGGATCAGTCGGCCGGGGCGAGGGCGTTTTCGATCCACGTGAGGACGCCCGCGAAGTGCTCGGGATCGCGGAGCAGCGAGTTCCCGTGGCCGGCTCCGGTGAGCACGTCTGACTTCACGCCGTTCGTGCCGGCCCGGTCGAGGAAGTAGCCGAGGGAATGGAGGGCGTAGACGTCCTCATCGCTCACGAGCAGCATCGACGGCCGGGGCTGGCGGAACGAGAGCGCGGATGCGAGGGCGCGGTCCTCCGGATCGAAGACCGGTGAGAGGTGCACGATGGAACACGCCAACGCGTGCTCATGGAGCGCCCGCTCCACCGCCGCGCAACCGTCTCCCGCGGCGATCACCACGATCCGGTGGGCCGGAGCCCCGGTCTCCTCGCCCGCTCGCCGCACCGCGAGCGCGATGTCGTCGGCGATGCGCGCGCGATGCGTCTCGGACATGCCGTTGAAGGACGGGAGCGAGTCCGAGCGGCTGTCGCCGTGGCCGCGCGGATCGACGGTAAGCGTCGAGATGCCGTCGAGCGAGAGCAGCTGCGCGTAGGGCGTGTAGACCGATCGGCGCGAGGACGATTCCGGAACGAAAACGACCGCGCGGGGAAGGTCGCCCCCGCGCCGGAACGTCCCTTCGATCCGGACGCCGTCCGAGGTGCGCATTTCGACGATCGTGGCGCCCTCGGCCTTCGCGGCCTCGCGACGTCGCTCGCGCGCATCCTCGATGGCTTTCGCGATCGCCGATTCGACCTCGCCGGCATCGATGCGGCCCGGCCCTGCGGTCAGCGCGGCGATGAAGCCGCTGACGTCGTCGGGATTGGCGGCGCCGTTCGATCCGAGCAGCTCCGCGTAGTTCCGGCGCGCCTCGTCCAGGCGGCCGGCTTCGGCGAGGCACGCGGCGCGAACACGGAGCGCCTCTTCCGCGGCGTCCTCGTCGAGCATCTCGACGGCCCGGTCCGACGGCTCTATTGCTTCCGCGCAGCGGCCGAGTGCCCGCAACACCCGCGCGCGCAGCGCATACGTGTGACCGATGGCCACCGGCGGCTCGTCGAGTGCATCTGCCCAGCCGATGGCGTCGCGCAGCACGCGTTCCGCGCGCCCGGCGTCCCCGCGCACGTCGATCAGAAAACGGGCGTACGCGTTCGATGTCGCGGTGTCGAAGGAAAAGAAGGCGAGGATGCGTTCGTAGGCCTGTTCGGCGGCGTCGAGGTCGCCCACGGACACGTACAGGTCGGCCAGCCAGCGCAGGATCACGGCCTGTTTCTCGGCCGCCGTGTCTCCTCCGATCTGGCTCTCGAGCTCGCGGATCCGCTGGTTCACGCTCTCGCGGATGTCCACCGAACCCGCGTCCTGCGCGGCGGCGGGAACCGCGGCCGCGAGCAGGACGGCGAGCACGAGGACGAACCGGTTCCGGCTCACAGGCCGAGCTCGCTCGAGACGCGCTTCATCGCCGCGATCACGTTGCGGATGTGGTCGTCCAGGGGAAGTCCCAGCAACTCGGCGCCCGCGGCGATGTCCTCGCGTTTGACGTTGCGCGCGAAGGCCTTGTCCTTGAGCTTCTTCTTCACCGACGACGGCTCCACCTCGTCGATCTTCTTCGACGGGCGCACCAGGGTGACGGCGGTGACGAAGCCGCACAGCTCGTCGACCGCGAAGAGGGTCTTCTGCATCTTCGTCTCGCGCGGCACACCCGTGTGATCGGCGTGCGAGAGGATGGTCTGGACCAGCTCCTCGTCGTAGCCCAGGGAGCGCAGGATCTCCGCCCCCTTGAACGGATGGTCCTCGAGCGACGGATAGCGCTCGTAGTCGAAGTCGTGGAGCAGCCCCACCGCCCCCCACGCCTCGGCGTCCTCGCCGAACATCCCGGCGTAGTGGCGCATCGCCGCCTCGACGGCGTAGGCGTGCTTCAGGAGGCCTTCGCCCTTCGTATGTTCGGTCAGGATTGCCAGCGCCTGGTCGCGGGAGGGAAAAGCCACGGGGGGGACACTCCTCGGTTTGCGGAGAACGGCAGTGATCGTCTATATTAGGCCTTCGATCCTGCGATGATAGTATGAACACTCCCCCGAGTTCCAAAGAAAAGCGCCGCGCCGCGCTGCGGACCGTGATCGGCTACCTTGGCCGCTACCGGCTGCGGCTGGCGCTCGGAGGGGCGAGCCTCCTGATGACCGACATCCTCGCCCTGGCCTCTCCCTGGATTCTCAAGACCGCCATCGACGCGTTCGAGCGAGGCGTCACCAGACGCGAGCTGCTCGCCTACGC
>CAZPUV010000108.1:0-5483 GCA_964589805.1 uncultured bacterium
CGGCGGGATCGCCGTGATCGCGCTCGATCGCTTTGGCGCATCGGCGCCGGGTGCGGTGGCGATGGAGAAGCTCGGGTTCAACGTGGAGAACGTGGTGAATACCGTGCTCGGCGTGCTTCCGAAGACCCGCGCCGCGAAGAAGACGGAGTCTGCGCCGCAATCGTGATGGGAAGGTGAGGCGTCGCCATCGTGACCGCCGAGTCCCGCCCCCAGGGAGATTCCGCGCGCGGGCCATTCGTGGTCCCCGCGCTGCTCGCGCTCGCCGCCGTGGCGTTGCACCTGGTGTGGGGGCGCAACTACGGCATCTTCCGCGACGAACTCTACTACTGGGACTGTGCCAACCACCTCGCGTGGGGCTACGTCGACCACCCGCCGTTCTCAATCGCCGTGCTCGCCGTGTGGAAGGCAGTATTCGGTGATTCGCTCCTTTCACTCCGCATTCCGCCATCACTCGCCCACGGCGCGCTGATCCTGCTGGTGGCGGATATCGCGCGGCGCCTGCGCGCGTCGCGTTTCGGCACCGGGCTCGCGGCGTTGATCGCACTCGCGGTGCCGTCGTACCTCGGCATCACCGGCTTCTACTCGATGAACGCCTTCGAGATGTTGTTCTGGACGGCGGGGTATCTGCTCGTGCTCCGTCTCGTGGAAGCGCCGCGCACCGGCACCTGGATCGCGCTTGGACTCTGTGTAGGGCTCGGCATGTTGAACAAGATCAGCGTCGGTGCGTTCGCCGTCGCTCTGCTGGCGGGGGTCCTGCTGACACACAACCGCCGCTGGCTCGGAACGCGCGGGCCTTACGTCGCGGGCGCAATCGCGGCGCTGCTCTTCCTTCCGCACGTCCTCTGGCAGCTGGCGAACGACTGGCCGACGCGCGAGTTCATCGCGAACGCACAGCAGTACAAGATCACCGCGTTGAGCCCGGCATTCTTCCTGAGCGGTGTCATGGAGGAACTCGGGCCGCCATTCGCCCCGCTGCACCTCGCGGGTCTCGCAGGCCTGTTCTTCCTGCCCGGACTCCGCCGGTTCCGGATCCTCGCGTGGATGGCCGTGGTGGCGACCCTGTTCTTCATGCTCCAGCGCAGCAAGCCGTACTACGTGGACGCGGTGTTTCCCGCGGTGATCGCCGCGACCGGTGTGGTGGTCGGGCGCCTGTGCGAACGGCGGTTCTGGCGCTGGTTCAAACCCGTGATCGCCGTGTACGTCACGATCGCCATGCTGATCATGATGCCGTTTGCGGTGCCCGTGCTGCCCGTGGAGACGTTCGTCGCGTACGCCCGGAAGGTGGGCATGGTGCCGGAGTCCGGCGAGAACCGCCGCGTGGCCCGACTCCCGCAGTTCTTCGCCGACCGGTTCGGCTGGGTGGAACTCGCCGCCCAGGTTGCGGAGATCTACGGCGAACTTCCAGACGAGGACCGCGCCGCGTGCCTCATCGTGGCGGGGAACTACGGACAGGCCGGCGCGCTCAACTACTACGGGCGTGAGTTGGGTCTCCCGCGCGCGACGAGCCAGCACAATACATACTACCTCTGGGGCTACGGCGACGCCGACGGGAGCGTGTGCATCGTGATCGGCCAGGACCGCGGGGACCTGGAGAACGTCTTCCGCGAGGTCGTCGAAGCGGGACGCACGGCGGCCGCCTATGCGATGCCCGATGAAACCGACGTGCCCATCTGGGTGTGCCGGGGCATGAAGATGCCGCCGGAGGAAGCCTGGCGGGCGGGGAAGCACTACATATGAAGAGAAAGAAACCCGTGTCAACCCGCCGGTCATCCTCTAGAATCCCCCGCGAATAGAACCCCCGCCGCGGGGTAAGGGAACTCGTCGAACGCGCCCATGGACTGCCCGAACTGTCAGAAAGCGATGATCGCCCTCGAACTGAACCAGATCGAGGTGGATCACTGCCTCGCCTGCGGGGGCGTGTGGCTGGACCCGAACGAAATGGAACTCCTGCTGGAGGGAGCCCTCGGCTGGGAGGACATGCGCGCGCGCATGCGCCCGGATTCGGAGAACAACGAACGCGAAATCAGGTGTCCCCTGTGCCGGAAGACGATGCACAAGGTTCGCCTCGACCGGGATCACGGCACGTGGCTCGACAGCGGAGAACTCCACGCGCTCGTGGCCCTCGCGGATTTTCCCGCCGCGCATCGCGTGCACGAGTTCCTGAGTGCCATTTTCCGCGGCCCGCAGGCGGGGCCGCGCGCGAAGGTAGATTCTTAAGGAGGCGTCATGACCATGGCTGGCCTGATTTTCCTGGCGATCGTCGTACTGGCGATCATGTTCTTCGTCGGCATCTACAACTCGCTGGTGCAGCTGCGCAACCGTGTCAAGAACGCGTGGTCGCAGATCGACGTGCAGTTGAAGCGCCGCTACGACCTCATACCGAACCTGGTCGAGACGGCCAAGGGCTACATGCAGCACGAACGCGAAACGCTCTCCGCCGTCACCGATGCGCGCAGCCGAGCGATGGGTGCGGGCACGGTGGCCGACAAGGGTGCGGCGGAAACGCAGCTCTCAGCGGCCATTTCGAAGTTCATGCTGGTGGTCGAAAACTATCCCGACCTCAAGGCGAACCAGAACTTCCTGGCGCTGCAGGAAGAACTGACGGGCACGGAGAACAAGATCGCGTTCTCGCGCCAGGCGTACAACGACTCGGTGTTGTTCTATAACAACAAGATCGAGATGTTCCCGTCGAACGTGGTCGCGGGCATGTTCAACTTCCGGCCCGAGGAGATGTTCGAGATCGAGGAGCCGTCCCAGCGCGAGGCGCCGAAGGTGCAGTTCACGCGCTAGCCGGCCGCGCGGGTGGCAGCCAACGGGCGCCCGCAAGCGAGGGCCTACTAGTGCGGAGGCGCGGTAGGCCCGAGCGCAGTGGGCTGTTGGCTGACAGGACCCGCGCGTCCACCCGGGAGAAACGCCCATGATGTGGGAGCTCATCGCCGCCAACAAGCGCAAGTCGCTCATGCTGTTCGTGGGCATGGTGATAGTGCTTGTGCTCCTGGGGTTCTCGATCGGCGAGGCGACGATGGGCGAGGGGGGCGGGTTCGTCGGGATCATCGCCGCTCTCGTCATCTGGACGATCATGTCCGCGGCGAGTGTGTTCGGCGGGCCGGAACTCGTGCTGCGCATGAGCCGCGCCAGGCAGGTGACCCCGGATGTCCATCCCCAGCTCTTCAATGTCGTCGAAGAGATGAAGATCGCGGGGCAGCTGCCCGCGATGCCGAAGGTCTACATCATCGACGAGCAGGCGCCCAACGCCTTCGCCACCGGGCTTCGCCCCGAGAACTCCGCCATCGCCGTCACCGCCGGATTGCTCACGCGCCTCAACCGCGACGAGCTGCAGGGAGTAATCGCGCACGAAACCTCGCACATCATGAATCGCGACGTGCAGTTTCTCACACTCGCGTCGATCATGCTCGGGAGCATCGTGCTCGTATCCGAGGTGTTCCTGCGGGGAATGTGGTACAGCGGGGGTGGTGTCGGGAAACGCTACCGCTCGTCCAGGAAGAGCGGCGGGGGCGGCGGTAACCTGCCGTTCATCGTGGTGGCCATCGTCCTGGCCATCCTCGGGCCGCTCTTCGCGCGCATTCTCTACTTCTCGATCTCGCGCAAGCGCGAGTACCTGGCCGATGCGTGCGCCGTCCGGCTCACGCGCTACCCCGAGGGACTCGCGAGCGCGCTGGAGAAGATCTCGCAGAGCCAGCTCCCGCTGGAGGCCGCCAACAAGGTGAACGCGCCCATGTTCATCGTGGCACCGCTTCAGGAGGGGAAGAAGGCCGCCGCGTCCGGCTGGGGGGCCACCCACCCGCCCATCGTGGAGCGCATCTCGATTCTTCGCGCGATGAGCGAGGGGGCCGGGTACCTGAGCTACCAGCACGCGGTCGCGAAGGTGCGGGGGAAACCCGCGATGCTGCTCCCGAAGTCCGCGATCCGGAAGGACGAACCCGTGGCCGTGCGCGAGGCGCACCCCGACGTGGTCCGCGCGGAAACCGAGAAGAAGAAGACGCGCGACGTCATGGACCTGATGCGGGCCGTCAACGGCTTCGCGTTTCTCCTGTGCGCGTGCGGCCTGAAGATCAAGGTGCCACCCGAGTTCAGCGACCCGCACATCAACTGTCCGCGCTGCGGGCGGGAGAATCAGATCCCGCGGGCACAGGTCTCCGAGTTTGCCGAGGTCGCCGCGGCGGTCGGGGCGATCATGGGAACGGGGGCCGCTGCCGGCGCGGGAGCGGCCGGGGAGATTCCGTTCGCGAAGCCGGTGGACGGGGTCTCGGGGGAGGACGCGCCGCTGGAGTACCATCGCCGCACCCGCGATGAGTGGGAGAGTTTCTCCTGCACGTGCGGGCATCTGTTGCAGCTCTCGCCGATCTTTTCGGCGAGCCAGATGAAGTGCCCGAACTGCGCGAGGATCACCCGGATCGCGTGAGCACTACGGTGTCGTTTCGACCGGCGTCTCATGCTAGGATCGCGCCATGGACTCCCAGCTTCGCTTTACTCTTGTAATCGCATCCCGGCTCGAGTCCGCCGGGATCGCGTACATGCTCACCGGGTCCATGGCGCTGGCCGTGTACGGCGTGCCAAGAATGACCCGCGATATCGATCTGGTGGTCGAGTGCGCACCCGGAGACGCCCCCCGGATTGCCGGCCTGTTTCGCGCGGACTGCTACGTGGAAGAGGAGGAGATCAGGGAGGCGGTCGCCACTCGGTCGATCTTCAACCTCATTCACAACGAGTGGATCGTGAAAGCCGATTTCATCGTGCGCAAGGATGACGAGTATCGCCGCCAGGAGTTCACCCGTCGCAGGAACGCGATCATTGCGGGCGCAACCGTGAAGGTCGTAGCCCCGGAAGACCTGATCTTGTCGAAGCTCGCATGGTCCCGGCTCTCGGGGTCCGAACTCCAGCTCCGCGACGTACGTACCCTCCTCGCAACGGACATCGAACTGGATCACGTCTACCTCGACAAGTGGGCTGCCGTGCTGGAACTGTCGTCCTTGCTCACCGAGGTGCGCGGATGAAGGACACAGCCGCCCGCGCCGATGAGCACTACCGGAGGCTGATGGCCGAACGCACACCTGCGGAACGGGTCGAGATCGCCTGCGGGATGTTCGAGACGGCGCGAGAGCTCGTTCGTGCTGGAATCCTCATGCAACACGGAACCGAGGGTGTGGCGCACATGCGCAGGCACCTCCTGCTTCGTTTCTATGGACCTGACTTCAGTGAGGAGAAGATGAGACGCATCCTCGCGTCGTGGGGCGACACGTGACGACATCCTGACCGGCCCCGCTTTGTTCGCCACATGCCGGGACGCCGCAACCACCGCTTGCGATACGTACATCACGGCGAAGGACGTTCACGAGAACGAGAGTGTCCCGTCGAACGAGGCGAGTGTCAGTGCGACGACGAATGTGGGGACGACGGTGACGCACAAGATGGTGATCGCGCGCTAGTTCCTGGTTGGATGTCCGACGGCTCGACCGCCACCG
>CAZPUV010000108.1:5493-8106 GCA_964589805.1 uncultured bacterium
GCGCGCTCGCGAGTCTCTCGGGGTAGCGCATGTGCCGGACGGCGCACGCATCGGCCAGGTACTCGCGCTTGCGCGAGCGATGAGTTTCACGAACGTGATCCCGCTCAAGATCATCTCGGGCGCCCAGACCGGCGCCGACCGCGCCGCCCTCGATGCCGCCCTCGAACACGGTATCGATATCGGCGGTTGGGTGCCGAAGGGACGCAAGGCCGAGGATGGACGCGTCTCCGACCGCTACCCGAACCTTCGCGAAACCCCCGGCGACGGCTACGAGACGCGCACGCGATGGAACGTGCGCGATTCCGATGCAACCCTGATCCTCTCCCACGGACCGCTTACGGGCGGCTCGAAGTTCACGGAAACGGTGGCGCGCGAACTCGGCAAACCGGTGTTGCACGTCGATCTCTCCACGATCTCGACCCCCCGGGCGGTGGCGGCTGTCCGGGGCTGGCTGCTCGGCCTTGCGGGCGACACGCTCAACGTCGCCGGGCCGCGCGCGAGCAACGACGCCGCGATCTACGAGAGGACGAAGGCGATCGTGAAGGCGCTCCTGCTCGGCGAGACGATCGACTGATCCCCGCGCGCGGTGGCCGGGGCGTCGTCGGGCCGGTCATCCCCGGGGGTGCCCGGGACGATTCCTCCCGGACCCCGTGATTCCAGGGCGTGAGACCCGTCCTACCTTCCGAGCCCCGCAGACTGCGAGGGCGCCGGCTTCCTTTTCTCTCCGGAAGGACACACCCATGGATTCGCAGCTTCGGCGACGACTGGCTCACCTGGCGCTCGGTCTCTTCTCGATCGCGATGCCGTTCTCCGGGGCACGGGCCACGGCGACCCTCTACATGACGGGCGTCGGGCAGACGGCGATCAGCGGCCTCTACACCGTGAATACCGCAACCGGTGCCGCCACGTATGTCGGACACGTCCGGGATGCCGGCGGCGACATCTACGTCAACAACGGCGGGCTTGCCTACGACCCGGTCGACCGGATTCTCTACGCGAGCGGAGTCAGCTATCACGCGGTCTCCATGCTCTACACGATCAACCCGGTCACGGCGGCCGCTACACCCGTGGGGCCGTCCGGCGGGACGGTCTCGCTGGGCACGAGCGGGCTCGCGTTCGATCTCGTCTCGCGGAAACTCTACGCGACCGGACAGGAGAGCACCCTGGGTCAGCACACCGGTCTGTTCGAGCTCAACAAGACGACGGGCGCAGCGTCTCTAATCGGTCCCACCGTGCAGGCCGGTGCATACCTGTACAACCTGGGGATGGACCCGGTGAGCGGCGTCCTCTACGCCAACGGCCGTGGAAGCTTCGTGGCCACGCAGTCCGAGCTCCTCGTGCTGAACAAGACCAACGGCGCGGAGGCGGTGGTCGGTTCGCACGGCATCACGCTGGGCCGGCAGATGTGGTACGGGGGACTCGCATTTCACCCCGACACGCGTGTTTGTTACGGGATCGGCTCGATTACCGCATCCACGTCGGGGCTCTACACCGTCGATACGTCCACCGGCGCGGCGACGCTGGTGGGTGGCTTCGGGATCACCAACGGCGCCGATGGCGGGCTGGCGTTCATTCCCACTCCGACCGGCGTCGACCGGCCGGTGCGCGTCGGCGCCGCGGGGCTTTCCGCCTGGCCCAACCCCTTCGGGCGCGAAACCACGCTGTCGTATTCGCTCGGTGCAACGGCCTCCGTTGAACTTGCCGTGTACGACGTCACCGGTCGCCGTGTCGCGCGGCTCCTTCACGGGACACAGCCGTCGGGATCACATCGCATCACCGCCGGAGATCTCGACGTGCCGGCGGGCGTCTACTTCGTCCGCCTGATCATCGACGGGCGCGTGAGCGAGTCGGTGAAACTGGTTCGGTTGCGGCACTAGGCCCGGGCGGGGCAGGCCGACGTCCGTGGCGGTGAGGCGGGGCGCAGAAGCCTCGAGGCTCGAAATAGCGCTTTACAACCGGTCGTGATGGTCGTAGCGTTCTGTCAGACCTACCTCAACGCCCACGGGACGATTACCGTTCAGCTTCCCTCTTGCAGAGTTGCTCGAGCCTCGAAACTCCCGCCGACGTTGAGGTGGTCGCGGCCCGACGCCGTGTCGGACCACGCTTGGGGCGTAACGGATACCTGGAACTTGCCGGAGATCCTGCGCGCTTCTGTAGAGCCGGACACCCGGCATTTTGGAGACCAAAGACGATGAAAAAGATCTACGTGGGCAATTTGCCCTTCAGTGCCACCGAAGACCAGATTCGAGCCCTGTTCAGCAAGCACGGTACCGTGCAGTCCGTCGCGCTGATCACCGATCGCGACACCGGCCGTCCCCGCGGCTTCGGCTTCGTCGAGATCGATGACGCCGGCATGGCTGCGGCGATCAAAGCCCTCAACGGCTATGAAATGGACGGGCGCGCGCTGAAAGTGAACGAAGCGCAGGACAAACCCCGGGGTGGTGGCGGCGGCGGTGGTGGCGGCCGCTGGTAGGTCACGCCTGCCCAAGCGCTCGATGACGAGGGCCCCGTCACCGTAAGGTGGCGGGGCCTTTCTTCAAGCCGGATCTTCCGCAAGTTCGTGTTGTTGAAGTAGCGGGCAAGTGACCGCGCCGTGATAGAATCCCGTCGCGG
>CAZPUV010000109.1:0-8095 GCA_964589805.1 uncultured bacterium
GCAAGCTGCTCCTCCTGTCCAACAACCTCGACGGCAGGGGCATGACGCGCTTTCGCTCCTTGATCAAGGGATCCGTGGTCGATATCGAGCCCAAGAACGTCAAGGAAGCCCTTGCGCTACTCTCCCGCGCCGATCTAGTCTTGGCGGGGAACACCGACTACTTTCACTTCGCGGTGAGCATGCGGCGCCCGACGATCGGATTCTTCACACGTTTTGATGCTCCGAACTGGTTCCCAAGATCCGCCCCGCACGTCCAGATCATCCAGGGCGTGCGAGGCCAGAAGGTGTCGGTCGACGAGGTCTGCTCCAAGATCGAGACCCTCCTCCATCTCACGACGAGCTAGCGCTCCGGCCGTCCTTGCTGCATATTGTGCGTCGGCACCCCGGACAGGGGGGCTGACTCCATGAAGAACTACCGCCGGCTCCTGTCGTACGTACGGCCCTACTGGAAGCGCCTGATCCTGCTTTCGATCACGGTGACGATGTTCGCGTCGTTGAGCGGTGTTTCGCTTACGCTGATTCCGCCGTTCCTGCGCGTCATCCTCGACCGGGAGCCCCCGGCCGCGACGACGCGGGGCGGGGGCGAGGGCCTGCCGCTCCCGGCGTGGATGGAGGAGGCGCGCAACGACGTGAAGACCTCCTTCGAAGCGTGGATGTACAAGGGCGACGCGGACGAGAGGCTGGCGCGCTTCATACTGGCGCTCATCCTGTTGATGCTGGCCAAGAACATCTTCGGCTACATCCAGACGTATTTCACAGAGTACCTCGAGCAGCGCGTGCTGTTCCGAATACGGCGGGACGTCTACGGGCACATTCTCGAACTGCCGCTCTCGTACTTCGACCGGGAGCGCTCCGGACACCTGATATCGCGTGTGACAAATGACGTGCACATGTTGCACGGCGCCGTCATCGGGGTCGCGGCGAGCGTGATGCGCAACGTCCTCATGGCGATGCTAGCGGTGATCATCATCCTGATGGTGAGCTGGCGCCTCACCCTGCTGGTCGTGGTCATCATTCCCGTGAACGTCATGATCGTGGATTTCGTGGGTCGCAAACTCCGCCACCGCAGCCGCCGCGCCCAGGAAGGAATGGCGGACATGACCGCCAGTCTCGAGGAGTCGATCGGGGGCGTGCGGCTGGTGAAGGCGTTCGGAACCCACGAACACGAGAAGGAGCGATTCAGCCGCTACAGTCACCGTCACATGATGCAGTTCATCAAGATGAAGATGTACGCCGCGCTCTCGGCGCCCACGTCGGAGCTTCTCGGCACCACGTCTTTCGCGATCGTGCTCTGGTACGGTGGACACAGGGTCCTCGCGGGTGGCATTCCCGCCGAGAACCTGGTGATGTTCGTCGCGGCGATGCTCTTCGTCGTGGCGCCGGTGAAGAACCTGAGCAGGCTCAGCACCGTGGTACAGCAGGCCTCGGCATCCGCCCAGCGCGTGTTCGACCTGCTGGACGTGACCGGAGAGCCGAAGGACCGGGGCGGTCGCGAGGCTTCGTTCGAGCGGGAGTTGCGTTTCGAGAACGTCGAATTCGAGTACCTGCGCGGTGAACCCGTGCTGCGCGACGTGAGCGTGAGCGTTGCGCGAGGCGAGGTGGTCGCGATCGTCGGCTCCAGCGGCGCGGGCAAGACGACGTTCGTCGATCTCATTCCGCGCTTCTACGAAGCAACCGGCGGCCGCGTGACCATCGACGGCGTCGACACGCGCGAGTTTTCGCTCGCCTCGCTTCGCGCGCTCATGGGAATCGTCACCCAGGACACGATTCTCTTCAACGATACGATCCTCAACAACATCGCCTACGGGAGCCCGGGTGCGTCTCGCGAAGAGGTGAAATCGGCCGCGCGCACGGCGAACGCGCACGATTTCATCTCGGGCTTCGCGCGGGGTTACGACACCGTGGTGGGTGACCGCGGCGCGCAGCTGTCCGGGGGGCAGAAGCAGCGAATCGCCATCGCGCGCGCCATTCTCCGCGACCCGCAGATCCTCATCTTCGACGAGGCCACGAGCGCCCTCGACAGCGAGAGCGAACGTCTGGTTCAGGACGCGATGGAACGGCTGCTGGCGGGGCGGACGACGTTCATCATCGCGCATCGTCTCTCGACGATCCGTCACGCGGACAAGATCCTCGTGCTCGACCGGGGACGGCTTACCGAGCACGGTACGCACGTCGAACTTCTCGAGCGCCGGGGTGTGTACCACCGTCTCTACCAGCTTCAGTTCGGCCAGGCGAGTGCATGACCACCGGCGAGCGCCCCCGGGACGGACTGCGAAGGGCCGCGGTCGTCGCGCCCAACTGGCTCGGGGATGCGGTCATGTGCCTGCCCGCGATCGCACGGCTCGCGGAAGGCGCATCGGTCGCCGTGCTCGCGCCGGCCTACACAGCCCGCGTCTTCTGGAAAGCGAAAGGCGTCGACGACGTGTGGGTCGATCCGGCCGGGGGGCGCGCGGCGCGCGTGCGCGCGCGAACACGCGCGCTGAAGCAGATCGGCGCCGACGTGGCCGTCGTCTTCCCGCCCTCGTTCTCGAGCACGCTTTCGCCGTGGCTCGCGGGCGTGCCGGTGCGCGTGGGCTACGGCTCGGAGGCGCGCCGGGCCTTCCTGACGATCGCTCCCGCCACTCCCCCGCGCACCGTGCATCTCGCGGAGAGCTACCGGGCGCTGGCGGAGCACGCGGGCGTTCCGGCGGCCGGCGGGCCGCCGGCACCCGTTCTCCACGTCTCCGAGGCGGAGCGCGCCGCGGTCGCGGAACTGCTGAGGCGAGCGGGGGTGGCGGGCGCGTACGCGGTCGTCGTGCCGGGCGCGGCCTTCGGACCCGCGAAGTCCTGGCCGTGGGAACGCTACCGGATGCTGTGCCGCCGGCTGGCGGCGGAGATGCCGGTGGTTCTCACCGGGGGCGCGGGGGACCGGGACGTGTGCGCGCGCATCGCGGACGGAGAACGCGGTGTCGTCGACCTCGCGGGTGCGACGAGCCTCGGTGAGTTCTTCGCGCTCGCAGCCGGCGCGACGGTGGTGATCGCCAATGACAGCGGTGCACCCCACGTGGCGGCCGCGCTGGGCACGCCGACGGTGGCGATCTTCGGGTCGACGTCCCCGGCCTGGACCGCGCCCGCGGGCGCGGCCGTGCGCGTGCTGCAGCACGTCGTGCACTGCAATCCCTGTTTCCGGCGAACCTGCCCCACGCAACTCGAGTGTTTCAACGGCATCGCGGTCGAGGACGTGGAAGCGAAGGTCCGGGCTCTTCTTGCCGGCCGGGACGTCGCACCGCGGTCCTAGAAACCCTTCGCCCCGTCCGGGGCGCTGGGCTAGTATGGCTGTTCGATACGAGATGAAGCGGCATGCCGGTAGATTCGGAGCGTTTGCCCGTCGGCGTGCGGACGACGCGGGAAGCGGGACGGTGAGCGCGTGCAGGCGATGAGCGGCGCCGTGCATCTGCGCGCCGGCGACCGGCTGCTGATCACCCGCCTCAACTACCTGGGAGACGTCGTCCTTTCGCTTCCGCTCGTCGACGCGATCCACGCCGCGGTTCCGGGCGTGGAGATCGACTATCTCGCCCGACGTCCGGGGTCCGACCTGATCGCCGGCGATCCCCGTTTCGCGATGGTGCACACGCTGGAGAGCGGCGCCGGTGCGTCGATCCGGCTGGTGCGCGCGCTGCGTGCGCGTCGCTACCGGGCCGTGATCGATCTGTACTCGAATCCGCGGAGCGCGTGGCTCACGTTCATGTCGGGCGCGCGCGTGCGCGTGGGCGGACGGCGCCGGGGGCGGCGGCATCTCTACACGCACCCGGTGTCGGTTCCGGGATCCGTGCGGCGGGTCACCGACGTGTTCCTGCGTTACGCGGAGCCCTTCGGGGTGAGCGGCCCGGCGGGGAAGCCGACGCTGCCCCTGTCGGTGGACGAACGGGCGCGGGCCGGGGCGCGCGCCGGCGCATCGGAGTGGGAACACCCGGTGATCGGCGTCCACCCGGGCGGGAAGTGGCCGGTCAAGCGCTGGCCGGCGCGGCACTTCGCCTCGCTGGTCGAGCGCCTGCGCGCCGAGTTCGGCGCGGATGTGATCGTCTTCACCGGTCCCGGCGAAGAGGATGCGACGGAGGCCGTGCGCGACGCGGTGGGGGACGGGGCTCGCTACGCCCCGGCGATGGGGGTGAGGGAGCTCGCGTCGGTCATCTCCGGGCTCGATGCGATGGTGGCGTGCGACGGGGGTGTGATGCACGTGTCGGTGGCGGTGGGAACGCCCACCGTGGGAATCTTCGGGAGCAGCGAGCCCGACGTGTGGTTTCCGTACGAGAAGGAGGGTGCCTACCGCGCCGCGTTCGTCGCCCTCCCGTGCCGGCCGTGCCACCGCCACGTGTGCCCGCTCGGCCACACGAACTGTCTCAACGAACTGACGGTGGAGGCGGTGGCGGATCTGGTCGGGGTCGTGCTGAAGAACCGGGCGGCGGGGATGTGGCCATGACGGCGCGTGGGCTGCGGACCTTCGTCGTCCGGGCACCGGGACTCGGCCGGATGCGCACGCGCGCGAGGGGCTGGAAACGATGAATCCGCGGGATGTCTCCGTGATCGTGACGACGTTCAACGAGGCGGCAAACGTTCGCCGGTGCCTCGAGAGCGTCCGCGGCTTCGGAGAGGCGATCGTCGTCGACTCGTTCAGCGGCGACGGTACCGTGGCGGCGTGCCGCGATCTCGCGACCACGATCCACCTGCGGCGCTACGCGTCGCCGCCGGATCAGAAGAACTGGGCGGTGGAACGCGCGCGCAACGACTGGGTGCTCGTGCTCGACGCGGACGAGTGGATGGAGGCCGACCTGCGGGCGGAGATCGAATCCCTCGCGCCCGGGCGCGAGGCGGGTTTCTGGATCGGCCGGAGCAGCGACTACATGGGGCGCACGATCCGCCGGTGCGGCTGGCAGCGCGACAAGGTCCTGCGGCTCTACGACCGGCGGCGGGGGCGTTACCCCGACGCCCGCGTTCACGAGGAGGTGGTGCTCGACGGGGAGGCGGGACGGCTGCGCGCCCGACTTCGCCACGTGCCCTATCGCGACGTCGGGCACCACATCGAGAAGATCGACGAGTACACGACGCGCGGCGCGATGCAGTACCTCGAGCGGGGGGGAAAGAGACCGTTGCTGCGCATGTTCCTGGACCCGCCTTTCCGCTTCGCGCGTATGTACCTCGTGCAGGGCGGGTTCCTCGATGGGTATCCGGGGCTGGTTCTGTGTCTGCTGTCGGCTTACAGCGTGTTCCTGAAGTACGCGAAGGCATGGGAAAAGACGCGCGCGGCCTGAGGGGAGTGTGCCTGTTCGGGGGACACCACGCGGGGTATCCGAGGAGCGCGGTCCTGTTCGCGGGGCTCGAGCGCCTGGGTGTCCCGGTGGTCGGCTGCGTCGTGCCGCCGAGGTACAAGGCGCCGCGCCGGTATGCGCTGCTGCTGTCGCGGTGGCTCAAGGTGGACCGCTCCTTCGACGTGTTGTTCGTTCCGGAATTCCGCCACAAGGATGTACCGCTCGCCTCGGCTCTCGCGGGCGCGGGCGGAAAGCTGTGCGTGTTCGACCCGCTGGTTTCGCGCTACGACACGCGTGTCCACGATCGCCGCGACGTGGGGCGGGCGGGGCCGCAGGCGTGGCACAATCGCAACATCGACCGCATTTCGATGTCGCTCCCGGACATGGTCATCGCGGACACCGGGGCGCACGCGGAGTATTTTCGCCGCCAACTGGCGCCGCCGGGCGCGCGCGTGCGGGTGATCGAGGTCGGCTACGACGACGCGATGTTCCGGCCGTCCCCGGAGGAACCCGGCGCTCCCGTGCGGATTCTCTTCTACGGCAGCTATCTTCCGTTGCACGGGGTGCACGTGATCGTGGAGGCGGCGCGCATTCTGCGCGATAGAGAGGATGTGGAATTCGAGATCATCGGCGCCGGGCAGACGTTCGACGACGTGCAGATGCGGGTGCGCGAGTACTCCCTCGAGCGCGTGTCGCTGCACGGGCGTGTCCCGGCGTCGGAACTGCCGCGACGGATTCGGGCCGCGCATGTGTGTCTCGGCATCTTCGGCGAGACGGAGAAGGCCGCGCGCGTCGTTCCCAACAAGGTGTTCCAGTGCATGGGGGCGGGGCGCGCGGTGATCACCGCCGACACCGCGGGGGTGCGCGGGGTGTTCGAGGACGGCGAGGAACTGGTGCTGGTGCCGGCCGGCGACGCGGAGGCGCTGGCCGAAGCGATCTCCGCGCTCGCGGGCGACCGCAGGAGACGTGCCCGCATCGCCGGGCGTGCAGCTGCGCGCGTACAGCGCGACTTCTCGCCCGAGCCGCTGGCGCGCCGGTTCGTGCAGTACTGTCTGGAGGCGATGGATTGACTGCGTCCGGCTGGCCGCGCGTGCTCATGGTTGATTCCGAACGGTCGTGGCGTGGCGGCCAGGAACAGGTGCGCCTGCTCATGAAGGGTCTGGCAGAGGCCGGTGCGACACTCGCCCTGGCGGCGCCGCCCGGCGGCGCACTCTTCGAACGCGCGGCGGAACTCGGCGTCGACCGGATCGCCTGGAACTCGCACGGGTGGCTCGCGGGGCTGGGTGTGCTCCGGCGCGCGATGGCGTCGGGCCGGTTCGACGTCGTGCATTCGCACGCGTCACGAGCCCACGGCGCGGTGTCGCTGGCGGGCGTGGGTCTTGCCCGGCGTCCGGTGCACGTGGTGAGCCGGAGGGTGGAACTCCCGGTCGGCCGCGGACCCTTCGGGCGCTGGAAGTACCGCCGCGGCGCGGATGCGTACATCGCCATCTCGAATCAGGTGCGGGACGCGCTGGTCGACGGGGGAGTGCCCGCGGCACGCATCGTCGTGGCACCCAGCGGCATCGATCTCGACAGGTTCGAAGGCAAGACGAACCCGCGGGAAGCGCGGGAGCGGCTGGGTGTGGGCGCGGGGATCCGCGTGGTTGGAAGCATCGCGGCGCTTTCGCGCGAGAAGGGGCACGCGGACCTGCTGCGCGCCGCCGCGGGCGTGCTCGCGGCAAAAGGCGACGTGCGTTTCTACATCGTCGGTGAAGGCGAACTGCGCGAGCGGCTGGAGCGTCTCGCGCGCGAACTCGGCGTATGCGACCGCGTGGTGTTCACGGGTTTTCGAGCCGATACGCTCGACCTCCTGGGGATGTTCGACGTATTCGTGCTGAGTTCGCGGGTGGAAGGGCTGGGCACGTCGATCATGGACGCCCAGGCGGCCGGGATCCCGGTCGTGGCCACCCGCACCGGGGGAATCCCCGAAATCGTCGAGGATGGCGTGAGCGGCCTGCTGGTTCCGCCGCGCTCCCCGGAATCCCTGGGACGGGCGATTCTGCGCATGCTGCACGACGCCCCGCTGCGGGAGGCCTGTGTACGCGCCGCGCGGGAGCGATCGCGGGGATACGATTACCGGAACACGGTGTATAAAACGCTGGACGTGTACCGCCGGCTGTGCGAGAAACATGACCTCCCCTCGAAAAAGGACACGACCCGATGAAGTCAACCTGGATCCGGTGTGCGGTGCTCCCCGTCCTTCTCCCCATCGTGCTGTCGCCGCGGGTGTTCGCGCAGGGCGCGAAGCCGCAGGGAGTGGACTCGAGCTACACCTTCTACGACTCCCTGTACGCCGACGAACTCGACGACGAGAACCTGCTGATACTGTCGCCGTCGCACGTCGGCTTCGGCGTGGGCGAGAAGCTCGTGTTTTCGGTCCAGTACGGTCTCATCACCGCCGGCGAGGCGACGCTCGAAGTTCGCAACCTGGCCACGCTGGAGGGACGCACGTGCTATCGGATCGTCTCCGACGCCCGCACGAACGACTTCTTCTCCAAGTTCTACCAGGTGCGTGATCGCTACGAGTCGTTCATGGATACCAGCGAACTCTACAGCCTTCGCTACGAAAAGCATATCCGCGAAGGGAAGTTCAAGCGCGACGAGGCGGTGGTCTTCGACCAGGTGGGGCATCGCGCGATCTACAAGGACAAGGTGGTTCCCATCCCGCCGCTCGCGCAGGACGTGCTCTCGGCGCTCTACTACGTGCGAACACTTCCGCTCGAGGTGGGACAGTCGATCTCGATCGCAAACCACACCGACGGGAAGAACTA
>CAZPUV010000110.1:0-8064 GCA_964589805.1 uncultured bacterium
GCACGCTCCGGCCCTCCGCGGGGCGCGAGTCGATCGAGAGAAACTGTCCCTGCATGGTCGTCCTGTGCCTGCGTTCGCGCCGGATTCTACACCGGTGCGAAGAAAAAATCCTCCCCGCCGGTCGCGGCGGGGAGGATTCGTGTCACCGAACGGGCGCCGCCCGATGGGCCGGTCGCGGCTACTGGCCCTGCGCGGCCTGCTGGCGCTTCTTGAGGTTCTCCTGCCGCGCGACCTTCGCCTTGGCGTACTGCCCCCACTGCGCGTCGCCCGTGGCGCGCGAGAACACCGAGGCGGCCTCGTCGTACGAGCCGATCTTCTCCAGCGACTCACCCCAGGCCACGTACAGCCCGGCCTTCCTGTCCGTGAACTCGAGACCCTTCTTCGCCATGTTGATGGCGTCGCCGTAGCGCGCCAGTTCGTTGTAGCAGCCGGCCAGTTCCTGATAGGCCAGCGCGAAGTCGGGCTTGAGCTCGATCGCCTTCTCGAGCTGCGGTGTGGCATCCTTGAAGTTCTTCATGGCCTTCAACGACGCGCCCAGGTTGTACCGGTACGACGCGTTGTCGGGCCTGTCCGCCACCAGCGAATCGTACACGGCGGCGGCCTTGTCGAACTTCTGCTCCGTGATGAGGATCTTGCCCAGCTGCGAGCGGAAGCGGCTGCGCGTCTCGCCGGTGGTGGCCACGATCGCGCGCTCGAACGCGTCGATCGCCTTCTCCGTCTGCTTCTGTTCCGCGTAGATGCCCGCGAGGGAGCCCAGCGACTGTGCGTCCTCCGGGTTGATCGTGACGGCCTTCTCGTAGAACTCCGCCGCCTTCTCCTGCTTGCCTTCCTTCTGGTAGAGGAAGCCCAGGTGAACGGCCGCGTCGTAGTTGGCTTCGTCGAGGGCGAGCATCGCGTTGTACGTCGTGATGGCCCCGGCGAGGTGGCTCTTTCCGGAGTCCACGTCCCCTTCCTTGATCGCCTGGTCGGAAGCGAGAATCTGCGAGTGGCCGAGATTCGACAGGAGGTCGAGGCGCTTCGGCTCGATCTTGTGCGCCGCTTCGAACGCGCCCGCCGCCTTGATGTAGTTCTTCAGTTCGCGGTAGCACGCACCCAGGTCCTGCCACGCGGCGACACGCGCCGGCTCCTGCATGACCACCTTCTCCAGCTCGGCCGCCGCCTTGTCGAACTGCTTCGCCGTCATCAGCTGCGCGGCCGTCTGGTGGATCATGTCCACGGTGGTGAGCTGGCGCTCGAACCCGTGCTCGTCCTTCCGCTTATCCAGCACTTCCTGCGCCGCGGCCGTACCCGCCCACGCGGCGACTCCAACCACCGCAACCAGGGCGGCAACTCGCGCGAAAACTGTCATTTTCTCTTTCCTCCGTGTGGCAGGACTCGAGCCCCCCGGCGGGGCGAGCTGCTGGCAAATGGCATCGATCAGGGGAACAGGGGCCACGACCCCCGGCACTCAAAGGTAACCCCGCGGCAACGAAGTGTCAAGTCTCTATTCTGACGTACCTTACGGTGTCTCCGCCAGGTAGGTGCGGATGATGCGCACGTTGTCGGCGGCTGTCCTTCCCAGCTCACCATCGGGATCGAGTGCCACCACGCGCTCCCACTCCGCCAGCGCCTCCCGGAAGATCTTCGCCTCGGCGAACGCCAGCCCGAGATTGTAGTGCGCCTGGGCGCTGTTGGGATCGACGGCGAGCGCCCGCTGGTAGAGCCGGACCGCCTCGGCCCGGTTCCCCGCGGCGTGTTCCAGATACCCGAGGTGGCAGTACGCGAGCACGTCGCGCGGGTTGATCGCGATGGCACGCTGGAGGGCGGCCCGGGCTTCGTTGCGCTTCTCGGCGGCGTCGAGCGCCAGCCCCATGTTGACGAAGGCCTTCGAGTAGGTGGTGTCGATCTCGGTCGCACGCCGGTACGAGGCGGCGGCCGAGTCGAAGTAGGCGATCGCCTGATCGTGCCGCTCGGCGGGAACGCCGGAGGCAATCGTGTAGTACGCGTTGCCGGTGTGGAACACGAGGGTTGCGTCGCCCGGGTTCGCGCGCGTGAGGACGCGCAGCGTGTCGAGCTGTGCCTCCCCGGACATCCGGTCGAGACGGTCCGCCAGCGATGGACCCCGGACCGGCTCGCGGGTGGACGCGGTTCCCCCGCAGCCGGCGAGCGCCGACGCACCCGTGAGCGCCGCGACCACCGCAAGTCGCCGCGCGGCGGGCATCCGGCCGGTGATTCCTAGTATCTGCTTCCGCGCTTTCGTTTCCATTCTTCCGATCCCGTGACGCTCATGAAGAAGCGCACGAAGCTGTCCTCGAACGTGTTGGTGTCCACCGATCCCGTCTTGCCGAACTGGAGGGCCACGTCGAGTTTACCGGTCCGGTTGCGGAGCAGCAAGCCCGTCCCGAGGGTGAACGCGACCTTGCGGATGTTCTCTCCGTCGGGGAGCGTGTACGGAAGCTGTTCGAACCGGACGGAGGTCCGGACCGGGAACCGCGAGTCGCCCGGGCGGTACTCCAGCCCGAGGGATGCGACCTCCTCGCGCGCGAGGCGCGCGGACGGAAACGCCAGGCCGCTGAACTTCTCGAAGTCGCTCACCGACGCCCCCGCGAACACGGTGATCCCCGCCGGCGCCCGCACGGTGGCCGAAGCCGTCCAGCGATCCGGGAGCGTCATCGTGTCGCTGTAGCTCGTGTTCGCGTTCGAATTGGTGTAGGACTCGATGACCTCCGAGTCGTACTCGATCTCGGCTTCGTACGTGAAGCCCAGTGAAACGCGCTCCGCGGGCCGCACCACCGCCCCGGCTCCCCACCCGTGGCCGGTGAACTCGCGCTCCTCGATGCTCACGGCGTCCGCCGTCGACGCGCCGCTGAAGTCGGTCACCCAGCGGCTGCTGATCGCACCGCGTTCCATCGAGTAGTGGCCGCCGATCTCGGCACGGGGTCCCAGGTCGACCGCGACCGCGAAGGGCACCGTCCACAGGCTGCCGCTGCGATCGTATCGATCCGTGTACGCATCCCCCTCGCTCGTCCTGCGGGGCACGCTGAAACTCCCGTCGGGATCGTAGCGCCCGCGGTATCCGAACGAGCCGGTGACGCGCCGGCGAAAGATCGGAAAGGCGAAGGTCGCGCCGCTGATCTTGGTCGCGACCGTCCTCTCCTGGAACTGATCGCTCTTGTTGTTGTTTCCGGTCACGTAGCCCGCCACGCCGAACGTCACGCGCTTGGCCCACGAGAGCGTCGCGGGGTTGTACTGCAGCACGCCGAGGGAATCGTCGAGCAGCTGCACGAATCCGCCCAGTGCCGTGGCGCGCGCGTCACCCGTGTCGAACCGCTCGCCCACGTGATTGATCCCGAAGATCGACTCGGCACCCGCGCTGCCCGCCGCGCCGGCGGCGCAGATACAGCACACGGCGAGTATGCGGGCGGTGCGTTTCTTCACCTGCGATACTCCGCCGGGGTGGACGACGTGATGAAGACACGCGGCCGCAGGCTGTCGGGCGCGTCCGTGCCGAACAACTCGACCTGTCGCAGCTCGGTGTTCTCCCGCTCGAAGAGAACCACGAACCCGTTGTCCGGGAGCGACCCCTGCAGCGTCAGGAAGATGGAGTTGGTGAGCTGGAAGTCCACCGTCCGGTCGTCGGCCAGCATACTGGAGGTGGTGACGAGCTGGCCGGACCGGAAGTCCTTGCGGGCCGGGTCCGGGGAGGCCGGGGCGTAGACCACGGCCTTGGTGTTGGAGCCCAGCAGGGTCTCCGGAACGATGTGGAAGCGGACGCGCGCGGTGTGCACCGCAGACTGTTCCCCGAGCTCGTCGAGGCGCACACGGAAATAGACGCGGCGCACGAGACCGTCGGACACGATGAGGTTGTCCGTCGTTCCCGTGGGGCGGATGAACGTCGCGTCCGCCCCGGCGAAGTAGGTGCGCTGGAAGCCGCCGACGAACGTAATCTGCAGGGACGGCTTGTCGCGGTCCGACTGCCGCGACTTGAACGTCGCCACCCGGTCGTTGACGTCGTCGGTATAGAGGATCGCGATCGCCGTCCGCTGCGCGCTGTCGCGGATCCAGGTCTGCACCAGCGCAGGCGGCAGCGGATACGTGGGCGGGAACAGCTGGAGGGTGCGCTCGACCGATCCGGACTCCGGGTCGACGATGACGGCCAGCGTGTCGAGCGACGGGATGGAGTCGCCTTCGGCGTACTGCTTTCGCAACTGATAGAAGCGCGCCGGGAAGCTGCCGGTGATGTCGTCCGCCACCAGTCGCAGCTCGGCCTTCTCCACCACGCGTGCCGTGTCGGCGCTCGCGCCCTTGAAGGAGATGTCGATGATCATCGCGCGCGTGTAACCCGACTCTCGTCCGAACTCCAGCGTCTTCTCCGACGCGACCGGGGTTCCGTACTGGAACACCGTATCGGCGTACACGGCGATCGTGTCCTGGAATACCGTGCCGGGCTTGCTGCCGATGATGTCGACGCCGGAACCAAGCGGCGTGTCGGGGTCGGACGAGCACGAGAGCGCGGCGGCGATGAGATACGCGAGCAGCATCGTGGCCAGCGCGCCGGAGCGAACGTGCCCGGAACGTGGCCGGGGATGGGAAAACTGCATCGCCACCTTGTAACACACGGCGCGCGGACGGTCAAGGAGACCGCGGTTCACTTCTCCGGCTCCGTGGCAACCACGAGCTTCTGCACCCCGGCGCCCTTGATCGTGTCGAGCACGTGGACCACGACACCGTGCGAGACCCGCGAGTCCGCCTTGAGAACGACCGCCTTCTCGGTCGCGACCGCCAGCCGCGAGATCAGCGCCTGTTCGAGCAGCGCCAGCTCCACCGGTTCGTCGTTGAGGTAGACGCCACCCCGTTCGTCGATGTGCACGACGATCGGGGTCTGCCTTACGGCCTCGGAGTGCTGCGCGGATGGGAGCTGCAGGCTGATGGCCGGCTGGCTCACGAAGGTGGTGGACACCATGAAGAAGATGAGCAGCAGGAACATCACGTCGATCAGCGACGTGATGTTGATGATCACCGAACGCTTCCTTGGTCGTCGCAGTTCCATGGCCCGCCGGGTCCGTGACCCCGGCTACCGCACTCCCTTCTCGGCGGCGCGCGCATCCGCGTCCATCATGGTGAGACGCCGGATCAGCAGGTGCGCGTGGGTGTCGATGCGGATGGCGAGGCCGTCGACGCGTGCGTCCAGGAAGTTGTAGGCGATCAGCGCGGGGATTCCGATGACGAGACCGAAGACCGTGGTGATGAGCGCTTCGGCGATGCCCCCGGACAGGAGTCCCGTCTGCCCCACGCCCGACACGCTGATCACCGAGAACACCTCGATCATGCCCGTCACGGTCCCGAGCAGCCCGAGCAGCGGCCCCGACGCCGCGACGGTCTCGAGCACCACGAGGTAGCGCTCGAGGCGCTTCACCTCCCGCCGCCCCGTGTCCTCCATCGCCTGGCGCACGATGTGCGGGGGCTTCCCCGCCTCGGCGAGCCCCGAACGCACCGTGTTGGCGAAGGGCGTGTCGAAACGCTCGCAGATCTTGATCGCGAGCGGAATGTCAGCCGGCGTCTGAATCGACTCGATGCAGCCGACGATCTCGCTCTGGATGACGCGCGAATTGCGCAGCGTCAGCATCTTCTCGATGATCACCGCGAGCCCGAGCACCGACAGCACCGCGAGCGGGATCATCACCGGCCCGCCCTTTACGAAAATGGCCCACATCTACGGCTCGCTCCTTTCGTCCTTCCGCATGAATCGTCCGTCCTTGAAATATCGTTCCTCGTCACCCGGGAGCAGATAGTAGAACCCGAAGGTGATCTCCAGGTACCTGTCAGGGAAATCCTGCGGCAGCGGGCGGAACGGCGCCGCGCCCTTCACCGCGTTCACACTCGACCGGTGCAGCGAATCGTGCCCTTCGGTCTCGACCACCTCCAGCGATTCCATGCTGCCGTCCGGGTAGATCCGGAAACGGACCCATGAGTATCCGTGGATCGCGCCGAGCGCGGTGAACGCGATGGGCGGGATCCACTTCTGCTTGATGCGGCGCTTCAGATCGAGCAGGTAGGGCGCGAAGTCCCACTCGGTCGTGCTGAGCGAGATCCCGCCGATGGTTGCGCTGGCCGACCCCTCGTGCTTGAAGTCGTCGGTCTCGTCGGGCAACGCCGGATCGCGCCGCGGACTCATCTGCTCGGTGAACTTCGAACGCTGGATGGCCTCGCTGAGTCCACCCAGCTCCTGCGGAAGCGGCGGCAGTTCGCTCCTTCCGCCCCCGTCCGCGCCCTCGGTCTTCGAGGGGGTGTCCGGCACCGGAATGCGCCCCAGGCTCCGCGGCATGTCCGACCTCGTGTCGCGCGCATCGTCGTCGCTCGCGGCCGACGACACCGTGGAGAGGAACCGGCTCTTCTGGTCGGTCGGCGTCGGTGTCTCCGGCGGCGACACCAGCGTGAATTCGAGCGGCACGACGACGGGTTCCCTCTCCAGGTTCAGCTCGAGGGAGTGGAACGCGTCCCGCACGCCCGGAAGGAGCAGCGCGGCGTGCAGCAGAATCGACGCGGCGATCCCCCAGAGGATCGTCCGGTCCCGCTGCGCGTGCGCTCTCGTTGCCGTCATTCCCATGCTCCGGCCCGCGGCCCCCGCACCACTATACTCTTTCCAGGCGGCAGATCACGAATCCGCTCACCAGCTCCCTCACGCCCGGGACGCGCGTCAGGGGAGCGAGCCAGGCGTACTTCGCCGGGCGCAGTTCCAGTGCCGAGACGCGCAGCGCGGGCACCGATCTCACGATTCTCAGGAACCGGCCGACGCTCATGTGGTTCAGGTCCCGGTCGTACGATTCCATGATCGCGTCCACGCGTGCATCCAGTTCGGCCTCCGTTTCGCCCGCTTTCCTTTCCTCGACGATGCGCCGGATGGCCCGCGCGAGCTGCCCGCGCGTGAACAACAGGTGACACCAGGGTGTGTACACGTAGTCGTACAGGTGCGATCCCAGCGGCGAGTAGTGCGGTGTGAAGAATATCCATACCGCGCCACCTTTGACCACCGACCGCGCCATCTCGGCGAGCGCGGCCGCCGGGTCTGCGAAGTGCTCCATCGCGTCGTTGGCAACCACGGTGTCGAACGTTTCGTCGCGCACGGGCAGCGCCGCCGCATCCGCCACCAGGAAACCCGCGCTCGCCCCCTGTTCCTCCGCATAGCGACGGCTCTGCGCGATGTTCTCTTCGACGAGGTCGAGACCGACCGCGCGCGCGCCGGCTTCCGCATAGGCCACCGTCTTTCCGCCCAGCCCGCAACCGACGTCGAGCACGCGCCGGCCCGCGAGGTCGCCGTGCGGGTTCATGTGCGAACGCGCGAATTCCTCGCCCCAGTGGTGCTCCCAGCGCGAGTACGACTCGGGCGACTCGCGCCCGCCCACGTTCGGCCTGCGGAACACGCGGTTCAACCACACGATGACCGCTGTCATGGCCGCACGCGCCGCCCCGCGACCGGGCCTACGCGCCCCCCGCCGTCGCGGCCGTCTCCACACGGCGCCCCGAGTCCTTCCAGAAGATATGGACCCGTGCGCCGTCGGCAAAGATCTCCACGCGGCCGCCGTCACCCGGGACGAACGCACGCGTGCCGCGCGCGGCCAGCTGCACGCCCGCCGCTTCCAGGTGCGTGAGCGTCTCGTGGCCGAGCAGTTCGCGCCGGACGACCGTCCCGGCGAGCGACACGGGTGCGGCCAGCGCCTCCGCGCCGGGGTGGAGGTCCTCGGGGCGGATCCCCACCCGGACCTCCGCTCCGTTGCGCCCGGCGAGGGCCGTCCCCAGCCCGCCGGTCGCCGGGAGCCGCGCCCCGCCGTCCAGCACGACCGACGATCCATCCACCCGGCCGTCGAGGAAGTTCATCGCGGGGCTCCCGAGAAACGACGCCACGAACGTGTCGCGCGGCCGCCGGTAGCACGACTCCGGATCACCCACCTGGTGGATGCGTCCCTGGTGCATCACCACCAGCAGGTCGCCGATCGTCATCGCCTCCACCTGGTCGTGCGTCACGTAAACCGACGTGACGCGCAGCCGGTCGTAGAGACGCCGGATGGTGACGCGCATCTCCATGCG
>CAZPUV010000111.1:0-7995 GCA_964589805.1 uncultured bacterium
GTCCATCCGCAGGCCCGCCCCGGGCCGGCTCCGGCTTGTTGTGATTGACACCCGCCCCGGTCGGTGAAAGCATGGCTCCATGCTCAGAAGAACAGTTCCCTTCGGGCTTGCGGCGTGCGCGCTCATCGCCCTGATCCCGGTCGGCGCCCGCTCGGCCGGCAGCCGCTACGAGCCGCTCATGTCCACCACGGCGGGCCAGGACACGCTGCGCAACATCGCGCTCTGGGAAGACCAGCGGGTCACCGACCAGGGCCGGATCTTCGAGTATCTCAAGGAGGGCTCGCCGCTCGTGCGCCGGCGCGTTCTCGAGGCGATCGGCCGCATGCAGGAGCCGCAGGATGCGCCGCGCGTCATTCCCTCGCTCAAGGACAGGAACCGCGAAGTGGTCCGCGAAGCCGTCTTCGCGCTGGGCCAGATCGGCAACCGCGATGCAGTGACGCCACTGCTGGCGGCGCGCGCCGGGGCGACCCCCGAGGATGCCGTCATGATCGCGGACGCGCTGGGCAAACTGGGCGGCGACAGCGCGGTCGAAGCGCTGATCGACATGCTGCGCGAGTTCAGCTCGAGCGTCCGCGGAGCCGCAGCACTGGCGCTGGCCCGGAACCGGAGCGAGGTCGCGAGCGCGGCCCTCCTCCTCGCCGTCCACGACCCGGACCCGTCCGTCAAGTGGAAGGCGGTCTACGCGCTCGAGAAGCAGGATCCGCTGCCCCGGACCTGCCAGATGCTGATCGACTGCCTGGAATCACCGGAGCCGCTCGTACGCGTGCGCGCGGCGCGAACACTGGGAAAAGTCCAGTGCCACCGGGCAACGCGCGCGCTCGTGAAACTGCTCGAAGGCGACGACCTCCCGGTGGTGATCAATTCGGCCCGCTCGCTCGGCGAACTCAAGGCGCGCGACGCCGTGAGGCCCCTGGGAATGGTGCTCATGACGCACAAGTCCCACCAGGCCCGGGCGGCCGCCGCCGAGGCGCTGGAGAAGATCGGGGAAAGGGGCGCCAAGGACGCGCTCCTGCAGGGAATGATGGACACGAGCGTTCTCGTCCGGGTTCATTGCGTTCGCGCGCTGGCCGCGTGTCTCGGCGAGAAGAGCGAGATGTTCATCGACCAGGCGCGGCGAGACGGATCCAGGCTGGTGCGGGCCGAGGCAATCGCGTGCTACGGGCGGGCCGGCATGAGCAAGCGCATCACCGATCTCGACAAGATCGCGAGCGGCGACAAGGACCCGATGATGCGCGCGGCGGCCGTGTCCGCCCTGGGCGAGCTCAAGGATCCCGGCGTGCCGCAGCTGCTGATTCCGAAACTGCAGGACGCGGACTTCACCGTATCTGCAGCCGCGGTGGATGCGCTCGGGAAGCACGCGCACCGGCCCGCCATCGCGGCACTCGTGGGCGCCTACTACGCGCCGCGCGGGCGCGAGTTCGTGGACGTGCAGATCGAGGCGGTGCGCGTGCTGGGAGAACTGGGCGCGGTCGAGGCGGAAAGCCTGCTGGTGGAGGCGGTCTCCCACGACGACTACCGCGTCCGCGACGCCGCCGGCGAAGCGTTCAAGAAACTGGGGAAGACGCCACCCGCGGTTTCACCGACACGCGCCGCCCGGGAGACCAGCTACGACCGGTCGCGACGCAAGCTACTCGCCCCGCCCACCGGCACGCGCCGTGCGACGATCGTCACCTCCCGCGGCGACATCGAAGTCGAGCTCTTCGGCGATGACGCCGTCCAGACGGTCGCCAACTTCCTGAATCTGGCGAAGCGTGGCTTCTTCAAGGATCTGACGATTCATCGCGTCGTGCCGGATTTCGTCATTCAGGGCGGAGACCCGCGGGGTGACGGAAGCGGCGACGCGGGATACACGGTTCCGGCCGAGGTGTCCCGGCACGAATACGGAGCCGGGTATCTGGGGATCGCGGACGCGGGCAAGGACACCGGCAGCTGCCAGTGGTTCATCACGCTCTCGCCACAGCCGCACCTGAACGGCCGCTACACGATCTTCGGGAGGGTGACGAAGGGGATGGACGTGGTGTGGAAGATCGACCGCGGCGACACGTTCGACGTGATTTCGACGGACTGAGTGATTCTCCGCGGGTGTGCGCCCTCAAACCCGGTTCATTTCCCGGACTCCGACCTCCGCAGATCCTCGAGCGCCTGCACGTGCGCCTTGAACGCGATCTCCGGGGGGGTCGCGTCGAGCGGGAAGAAGCGGGCCGCGGCGGCATCGTCGCCGGGTTGGAGTTCGCCACCCGTCCGGTGCGCCCGGTACAGCACCAGCACCACGCGCACGCGCGGATCATCCATCGCCATGTAGGCGCCGAACAGCCCGTCCAGTTTCACGTCGAGCCCGGTTTCCTCCCGCGTCTCGCGGACCGCGCACTCGGCCACGTGCTCGTCGTACTCGACGAACCCGGCAGGCAGCGTCCACATGCCGCTGCGCGGGTCAAACTTCCTCTGCACCAGCAGAACGCGCCCCGACTCCACCACCACGACACCCGCGGCCGGCGCCGGATTCCGATACGCCACGAAACCGCAGCGGTCACAGACGGGGCGCACGCGGTCATCCAGCTGGCACGGCGTCATCGGCCCGCCGCATTGCGAACAGAAACGGGGCTCTGCCGTCATGAGCGGCCGTATTTCGCGCGCAGGTACGTGCGCCAGGCTGCTTCGACCTCCGCAAGAGGTACCTTGTAGACGCTCTCGAACGCCGTCGCAAAATCGCTGTACGAGTTCACGCCGTTGGCGGCGGCGTACAGACCGATGAACTTCGCCGTTCCCCAGCGTTCGACGATGAAGCTCACGAACGATGCCGCCGCGGGAAACGCCGCGTCGGGGTCCAGACTGGCCATCTTGCTGTACTCGACGAGCTGGCCGATCGACGGCAATGCTCCCGCCTTCACGACCCGCCCAACCGCCTCGTCCAGGGGGACACCATTCCAGTCGTCGTTGATCCAGAAGACGGTTCCCTCGGATATCGAGCGCGGCGGACGGCCGACGGGGTCCGTGATGAAGTGCACGAGTTCATGATTGTCGTTGGGGTTGATCGAGTGGAATTCGTAGTCGTCCCAGCTCACGTACTCGTACCCCTTGAGACTCAGGATCGAGCGGATCGTGGAGGTGTCCGGGTAGAAGTAGTACTGTATCACGACGTCGCTGGTGACCCCCAGGCGCGCGGCCACGTTGTCGAATATGGCCTGCTGTGACGGTATCGAACCCTCCGGCATCGGGTGGCCGGGGAGCCAGTGGAAGACGAAGTTCTTCGTCTCCTGTTCTTCCCACCGGATGGGTTTCGGTACGGACAGTGTCACGTTGTCGAACCACACGCGGCCGTTCATTCCCAGCACACACGACACCTGCACGTACCGCGTCCCCTTGGGCAGCCGGAAGGTGTGATCCTCCTGCGTCCACAACTGTGCGCCGTTACGCAGCGGCGTGCGCTTGTCCGCCACCCGCATCTCCGAGAAACGAGTGTGGTTCACATCGTAGAAGGTGAGCAGGAAGTTGCACTGTGCAAACTGCCCCACCCTCATCATGACGTCCTCCAGCTGCATCCACCCCGAAAGCCGCACGTGGGTCGCGTCTTCCGGAACGCCGACCTCCTGCGCCAGCAGATAGAAGCGCCGCGTTCCCGGGTCCGCACGGAACGACCACGAGCGAGATCCTTCCTGGGCCATGCCGTCGTCGAGGAGACCGACCACCTCGGACTCGTTCTCCGCGCCGCGAAACGGCAGCAGCACCCATCCCTGCGGGATGCCGTCCTTCCCCACCTGCTCGAACGAGCCGTTCACCAGCAGGTTCGTATCGTACTTGAATTCCTTCTTTCCACAGCCCGCAACCGTGGCACAGGCCGCCAGCGCCACAACCACCATCGGCGCTCGTAGACCGGATCTGATCATCGTGTGTCACTCCATTCCCTGGTCATTTCTCCGTCCATTCCATCAGTTCGAAGACGTTCATGTTCTGTTCGCAACGCACGATCCGCTTCCGGGAATCGACGTACAGCTTGGCCGGCCCCAGCCTCTCGCGCTCCACCTTGAACACCGAAACGGGCGTTTTCTTCCCCAGAACGTCGATCGTTTCGATCCCGGACAGGTAGATCTCTCCTTCGTCGATCCTGGCGGACTGCGGATCGAGCCACTGGATGCGCTGGCGATCCTGCGACTCGAAGTCCACCCAGAACAGAATCGGGTACCAGCAGTACAGCGCCCCGACCTCCACGATCGGGATTCCCACCGGAACCACCAGTCGGCGCGAATCGCTCCGCCCGCGCATCTCGCTTCCGATCACGGCGACGTTGGCGAACATGTCGGTCGTGAACGTGAAGCGGAGCGTGTCGTCGGGCTGCTCGATCACCTTGTCCGTCCTGAACGTACTCGGGAAGTACGATTCGTCCTCCAGGACGAGCACCGATCGCTGCTCGAACCTGATGCCGCCCATCGTCGTCGTCAGCTTCGAATCGAACTCCACCCGGTTGTCATCGAACGTACGCCGCAGGAAGCTCTCGCCGCCGATCTCGCGGTCCTCCTGCATGAGCCGGTAGCGCGCCTCCACCGTCGAGAGGAGCTCCACCGGCCTGCGGTGGCGCACGGGCTCGCCGACGGCGGCGGCCGTCACCAGCACGCCGGCCAGCACCACTGGAATCACGCTACGCCAGCCGACCGCGAACATGGCTCTCCATCCTTTGCATGAGTTCATCCAGCCGGGCGGCGTCGGCCAGCTTGAGCTGCACGAAGCCACCCTTGCCCCCGCCCGATCCGCCCAGTTCCCTCGCGATCTCCGCCGCACCCGATGTGACGTCGATCGAGAGGTCGCGCGACGCCACGCACACCACCGATCCGTCGTCGGCGCCGACGATGGCGACCGTCGCCGGCTCGCCCTGCAATTCGCCCGCAAGCACGCGCGCATACGCCGCATCGGCCTCGCGGTGCACGATCAACCGGACCGCCCCCGCTCGCGACGCGCCTTCCAGCACGCGCGATTTCTCCGCGGCGGCGAGTCGCTGCACGAGCGCCTTCACGCGCCTGCCCCCCGCCTGCGTGTCCTCGATCAGGCGGTCGAACCTGGGGAGGATGTCCCCCGCCGAGGTCGTCAGCCGGTTCGCGAGAGCCTGCACGATCGCGTGCTTCTCCCGGTAGTCCTCCAGCGCGCGCAGCCCCGCCTTGAAGTGAACGCGCTGGAAACTCTTCACCTTCTCGCTCTTCAGCACCTTGACGAGACCCAGCTCTCCGGTGCTGCGCACGTGCGTGCCACAGTACGGGATCAGGTCGAAGTCCCGCACCGACACGATGCGCGCCTCGGTGACCCCTTGCGGCATTTTGCGGCGCAGATCGAGTCGTTCGAGTTCGTCCACCGGCAGGGTTCTGATTTCGACCGGCCGGTTCTCCGCGATGACCCGGTTGGCCAGTTCCTCCGCGCGCTCCACCGCGCGCTCGTCGAACCCGGGACCGTCGAGGTCGATGGTGCACGCCTCTTCACCCATGTGGAACGAAACCGTGTGGAGGCCGTCCGTTTCGATGAAGGCCCGCGAGAGTACGTGCTGTCCGGTGTGCTGCTGCATGTGATCGAAGCGCCGACCCCAGTCCACCGCGCCGGACACGCGTTCCCCGGTGGCAAGCGTTCCCTGCAGCGTGTGCACCACGTCCTCGCCCTCGCCCTCCCTCACGTCGGCCACGGTCCCGCCTCCGAGTGTTCCCGTATCCGGCAGCTGGCCGCCGGATTCGGGGTAGAAGAGCGTGCGGTCGAGCACCACCGCGCTCGCACCGCCTCCGGCCGGACGGCACGAAACCACCTCGGCCTCGAACGCCGTGTCATAGGGCTGGTCGAGGTAGAGCTTCTGCGTCATGGGAACGAAACGAATGTGGAAGCCGCGGACAGCGGGCGTCAGGCCGCGAAGGAGCGCCGGACGACGCGGTTCTCCTCGTCGAGCAGGACGATCCTGGGCGCGTGCGTACGCGCCTCCGCCTCCGAATAGCGGGCGAACGAGAACACGATCACCCGGTCACCCACCTGGCCGAGCCGCGCCGTGGCGCCGTTGAGCTCGATCCGACCCGAACGCGCGGGCGCCGGGATGACATAGGTCTCGAACCGGTCGCCCGTGTTCATGTTGGCGACGAGCACCTTCTCCCACCGGTGAAAGCCGACCTCTTCCATGAGCGCGGCATCGATGACGATGCTGCCCTCATAGTGCATGTCGACACCGGTGACGGTCGCCTGGTGGATCTTCGATTTCAGGAGAAAAACGTCCATGGATTCCCGGGCATTTCACCCGCCCGTATGATAACCCGTCGCAAGCCTCGGCACAATAGCCGGTTAGCCACCGGGCCGCGGACGGCGGCGGCGCGCGGCCAGCGCCAGGAAGCCGATCAGGAGCAGGTCCGCGGCCACGAGGGGCCGGTCCCCGAGGCGCTCGTAGACCGTGCGGCCGGACAGGAGCTTCACCTCGGCGATGAGCACCCCGGGGCGGTCCAGACCGAGCGCCTGAACCACCTCGCCGGTGGGGGCGACGACCATCGACACGCCGCTGTTCGCGCTGCGCACGAGGTAGCGACGAAACTCGACCGCGCGCGCGATGCTCATCTGCGCGTGCTGGAACGGCCCCGGCGTGTCGCCGAACCATCCGTCGTTGGTCACGTTCACGAACAGTTGCGATCCGTCCTCCACCCCCTGCCTGCACAGATAGGGGAACACGGCCTCGAAGCAGATGAGCGGCGTGAATCGGGCGTTGCCGGAATCCGTGGGCGGGCGCCTGGGTCCCGGCTCGAAGTTCGCCTGACCGAAGTCGATCTTCCGGATGGCGCGATAGCGCTTCGCGAGCGGCAGCGCCTCGCCGAACGGGAGCAGGTGACGCTTGTCGTACTTGTTCAGCTCGCCGCCGGGCAGGAACACTCCCGACGAGTTGTAGATGTTCAGTGCGTCCTTCGGGCCGTCGTAGCGATGGTCCAGGAATCCGAGGTAGATCGGAATGTCGAGCCGAGCGGCGAGTGCCGCCATCCTGCCCTTGTACGTGGGCGAGTTCTCGATGTAGACGGGCGCGAAAGTCTCCGGAAAGATCACGAGCTCCGCGCCTCTCTCTTTCGCTTCGAGCGACTGGCGGTCCATCTGGTTGAAGGTGGAGTCCTTGAACTCGGGATTCCACTTGATGGCGAGATCGATGTTGGGCTGGGCCACCGCCACGCGGAGCGCGGGCCCCTCGAGCGACTGCGCGCGCTTCAGGGCCCCGTTGCCGTAGAGGATCATCGCCGCCGCGACGCCGGACGCGATCAGACCCGAGAGCGCCTTTCCACGCGGATCGCGCACCGCGACCGCCGCCGCGAGGAGTGCGTTCACCAGCACGATCAGAAACGAGAGCCCGTACACGCCCCAGAGATCCGCCGTCTGCAGCAGCGGCGGGTGGTCCGAGAGCGTGTACCCCAGCACACCCCAGGGAAACGCCAGCTCACCGCGCGAGCGAACCACCTCGAACAGCGTCCATACTGCCGGCGCCGCCAGAACGAACATGGAGGGGCGCCAGCGCGTGAGTGCTCCCACGACGAGCAGGTGGAACGCCGGATAGAGAGAGAGGTACAGGACGAGGACGATGAGCGCCGGGGTCATGAGCCAGGGAATCGTGACGTCGGCCGAGGGGACGAGTTTCACGATCCACCACAGCATCGTCACGAACGAGACCGAGCCGGTGAGGAAGCCCGCGCGAAACGCGTCGCGACGCCCCGGTCTCGCGCGCAGAACGGCGAGGAACACGGGTACCAGCGCCAGGAATGACACCGGGCCGAGGGACACGACCGGGAAACACAGCGTCAACAGAACGCCGGAAAGAACCGCTGGAACGACGAGGGGAAGTGGGGGCAGGACTCTGCCCGGAGACCATTTCATCCGCCGACTTCGACCTCTTTACCCGTCGCCGCGGATTCGTACATGGCGTCGGCGATCTTCATGACGTTCAGCACGTCCCGGCCCGACGCGATCGGCGTCTTCTGCTTGCGAACGCACTGGATGAAGTGGTCGATCTCG
>CAZPUV010000112.1:0-387 GCA_964589805.1 uncultured bacterium
GGCGCTCCCACTCGACCGCGCCGTCGTCGAGCACGACGGGCGCGTTCTTCTTCGTGTCGATCTGAAGCTCGTAGAGGTGGGCCTGCGATTTCGCTCCGGTGCGCGACGTGATCTTCACCGGCTTGCCCACGGTGAGCTGCGAGTACATCACCGCGGCCGATATGCCGATGCCCTGCTGGCCGCGCGACTGGCGCAGCTCGTGGAACTTGGAACCGTAGAGGAGCTTGCCGAAGATCTTCGGCACCTGCTGCTTCACGATGCCGGGACCCGAATCCTCGACGATGAGCCGGTAACGGTTCTCCCCGGCCTCGTGAATCTCCACCAGGATGTCGGGCGGAAGCCCCGCTTCCTCGCACGCGTCGAGCGAGTTGTCGACCGCCTCCTTGA
>CAZPUV010000112.1:397-7922 GCA_964589805.1 uncultured bacterium
ATGGCACGCGTGGGACTGTCGAAGCCGAGCAGGTGGCGGTTCTTGGCGAAGAACTCGCTCACCGAGATCTCGCGTTGCTTCTGCCCGATGGTTTCGGCGGAGGAGTACGTACCGGCTGGTTTGCGCGCGCGTGTGCGCGGCGCGGCGGGCTCACGATCCGGAGCGGGGGCGGGCTTGCGCTCCCGCTTCGGTTCCGGCGCGGGGTTCTTCTTCGAGCGCTTCGGTCCGGCCGCCGCCGCGTCGAGGGAGGCAGCGGCTGGCCTTGCCAACCCGGCGGAGAGGACGTTCTCGTCGAACAGCGGCAACGTTTCCGGCTCCGCGACAGCGCTGCGTTTCGGCCGCGTGCGCTGAGAAGCCGTCGCGGCCGGTTTGCGGCGAGCCCGGTGCTTCCTGCGGGACGAATCCTTCACGCCGTGACGCTCCTTCGTTGATGCCAGAACCCGTGCGCCCCGTCGCGGGCGCGCCGAAGCGGATAGTAGTCAGGGGAGCCGAATCTCGACAAGGGAAAAGGCGTGGTTCCGGTCACGCGGAAGCGCGATCCGTGTAGACCGCCAGGTACTTCCGCCGCTCGCTCTCCCAGCGGTAGCGTTGGTAGATCGCAGTCGCTGCCTCGACCCGGCGCGCCATCTCGTCCGGGTTCTCGAACGCGTGGCGCAGGGTGCCCGCCAGGCTCTCGTCGCGGCCCGGTTCGAAGAAGAGCAGCGCGTCGTCCGGAAAGTACGCGGCCACCGAAGCCAGCCGGGACGCGATGACGGGACGGCGCAGCGCGACGTACTCGTACATCTTGTTGGTGTGGACGAGAACGGAATACGGATTCTCCTGCACGGCGACCACACAGACATCCGCCAGGAGGATCTCCTCGATCATCTGCTCGAACGGCAGGAAGCCCAGGTGTTGCACCCGGTCGGTCATGTTCACCGTCTCCGCGATGCGCAGCACGTCGGCCAGGTAGCCGCCCTCGCCCATGAACCGGAACTGGATGCCGGGCACGTGCTCCCGCGCCATGGCCACGCCGCGCACGATGAGGTCGAAGCCGTAGCGCTTCTCGATCGCCCCGTGGGTCAGCACGCGGAAGACACCCGCCGCGCGCTCCTCCGCCTTGATGGCCGCGATCCGGTCCCGGAGATGCGCGAAATTCTCAATCCGGAAGTGGCGGTCGTCGGGGACGTTCACGACGACGGTGATCTTGCCGGCGTCCGCCCCGCGCGCCACGTAGTTACGTTTCATTTCCTCCGTCACGGTGATGGCACGGTCCGCGAACCGGATCGCCCTCTGTTCGGCGATTTTCACGAGCGCGATGAACCAGCCCGTGTACCATCGATCGTGGAACATGGTCCGGAACAGCTCCGGGACCGGTTCGTGGAGATGGAGCACGACTCTCGCGCCCTTCACTTTCGGGTAGAGTGCAGCGAATACGAGGTAGTCCGGCATGGTGTTCACCTGCACCGCGACGAAGTTCAGCCGGCGGTGCAACCGCACCAGCCGCATGAAGGCGAGCGCGAAGAAGAGGTTGTACTCGAAGAGATAGCGGAGGATGTTGCCGCGCCTGTGCCCCACCGGAAGACGGTGCACGTGCACGCCTTCGACGGTCTCGCGCGCCGCTTCTCCCCGCTTGCGCAGACAGACGACGTGCACGTCGTGCCCCGCGGCCCGCAGCGCCTCCGCCTCCCGCTTGACATTGAGCTCGAACGGATAGAAAGAGTGGCGCACGATGCAGACCGCGCCCTCACCGCGCGCCCGCGCCAGTTCTTCGGAGAGGCGGCGGCGCGTCATGAGTTCCCTCCGCGCGACGCGATCACGCGCTCGTAGAGCGCGATCAACTTGCCCGCCACATTCTCGAGCGAATGTTCGCGAACCGTTTCACGCCCCTGGACACGGCGTCCCGCGGCGAGCACCGTCCTGACGGCTTCCGCGATGCGCGCGGGATCGGCCGCCGCCACCACGCAGCCCGGCACGCGCCCCAGCACGACCCTCGCGTCTCCGACGTCGGTGGAGACGACGGGAACGTTGCACGCGAGCGCTTCGCGGATCGTCACGGGAGAGGCCTCGAATGCCGATGTCATCAGCATGAGTTCGCTGGCGTTGACGTGGAGCGGGACGCGCTTGTGGGGGATGTTGTCGAGCGCGATGAGCTCGACGTCGTCCATGCCGGGCGAGCGCTTCACGATCTCCACCGCGGCGCGCGCGAGTTCATAGCGCTTCTCCACGCGCGACGGTGAGGCGGGAAAGAGCACGTAGCGCTTCCCTTCCGGCAGGCCGGCTTCCCGCCGGGCGGCCACGGAGTCCATGGGCGCGAAGAGCTCCAGGTCGAGTCCCGCGGAGATCCAGGCCGCGTCGGGTCTTCCCAGGGGCTCGCGCAGGTGTTCGGCCACCACCACCACCGCGTCCACTCGTTTCGCGACGAATCGCTTGAGTCTGCGCGAGTACGCGACGTGCTTGATCGGTTGCTCGCGCAGCGCGTCCGCGGTGCCGCCCGAGATCTCGCCCTCGTGGAACGTCCACACCACTGGAATCGCACGCTGCATCGTGGCCGTGAGACCGCAGAACGAGTGGTGCACGTGTATCACGTCGTAGTGCGCACGGCGGATGCGGCGGAAGAATCCGAGCGGCATCCCCGCATAGTTGAGTTTGTTCGCGCGCCCGTTGACGAAGTACATATCCGCCTCCACGCCCGCACGGCGCAGCGCCCCCAGTTCGTCCTCTACGAACGCTCCGTAGAACGGCGCGTCCGCGGTCGGGAACATGTTCGTGAAGACGAGCACGCGCATGCCGTGGTTCTCCGCTACGCGCCCGGGCGCGAGTTGATCTGTCCCGGATTCGATCGAAGCATCCAGTTGATGAGCGTGCTGTAGCGGCAGTAGAAGGCCTCCAGCGCGGTGTGCGCGAGCCGGGCCTGGATGACCTCCGCGGGCGCTCCGGCGGGAAGCACCGTGAGCCGGTGAGACTTCGCAAGGTCCAGGAACATGGTCCGCGCGGCTTCGAGGTGAGCCGTGCCGCCCTCTTCGGGCTTGCGACGCAGCGCCTCCTCCGGGTCGACGTCGAGCACGACTGCCACGCGCGGCCACGGCACCAGCGCGCGCATGACGTTGATCGCGAAGGGCGGTTTCGAAGCGTCCGTGCCCGTGAACAGGGCAAAGTCAACCAGCGCATCGTAGACGTAGCGATCGCATATCACCACCTTGCCGTTCATCAGCATGAGACGGACCTTGATGACGTAGATCATCTTGAGATCGATGGCGTAGACGATGCTGAACACCCAGCGCACGAAGGGATTCCGCAACCGTCGCTGGCGCTCGTTGAAACGGTGGGCTTCCCCCCGCGGCGACTCATCGTGGTCCGAGTGCGACGGCCTGTCGCCCGCCGGCGCCCTGGCCCCGATCACGCGCTTGCCCGCGCGCATCACGGCTCCGGCGCCGCGGGACGAAGCACCGCGCGCCCATACACAGCGCACGCGAATGTCGCACGTCTCGAAGGCGCCGCGCAGCTGTTCCACCTGCAGCGATTTCCCCGAACCGTCGATTCCGCTCACCGATACCAGCAGCGGGGGCTGACTGCGTATGTGGAGTTTCCAACGCACGGCCCAGAGCAGCGTGTCGAATACGTCGAGCAGCTTACGCCCGCTGCCGCGCCGCGTGTCGCGCATGACCTTCCGATAGTAGGCCATCTTGACCGCCTTGAACGGCGCCACGGCCGGAACGTCGTTCTCGAGATAGCGCACGCGCGGCAGGAGCCGCCGGCGCACGGCCTCGTAACGCGCCGGCGCTCGCTCGAGTTCCTCGCGCTGGTCCGTGGAGAGGAATCCCTTGCCGAAGAGCCGGTTCCATGTCTCGTCGAAGATCGCGATGCCGCCCCAGAATCCCTCTTCCCAGCCGCGCCGGCGCGCGTGGGTGGCGGGTTCCGCGAGCGCGCAGTCCATGCCCCGCAGCGCATGCGCGGTGAGAAACAGATTGCCCAACGACAGCGCCTTGTCCTCGTAGAACCAGTGCGCGAGAGTCACGAGCAGCGCCTCCGACGGCCCGGGGATCACGATACCCGGATCGGTCGTGAGGCAGCGCGCGTGTGCCCATACCACGGCGTTGTCCAGGAAGGGAACACCCCAGCCCACCACCTCGTGGAGGTGGAACGCGAAACTCCCGCCGTCGCCGGTGAAGCGCCGGAACAGGAATTTCTGCGGCTCCTCGACGTTGAGCAGTTCAACGTAGCCGAGCTGGCACAGGCACTCGCGCGCGGACTGGGCCTGCCCCGCGGGAACCAGGATGTCGAGATTGCTCGAAAGGTAGTGAAACGCGGGGGGTGCGCCCGTCGACTTGAAAACCATGGTCTCCACGCGGGCTTCGGTCATGCGCAGCCGTACGCGCTCGAACTCGTCGCGCTGCGCGCGGTGACGCTCCGCGTCTCGCCGCACGAAATCGGCGAGCGGGGTGAAGTCGATCGCGGGACCGTAGCGCGCCGCGATGGGCAGAAACGAGACCTTCTGTCTTTCCAGCAGCGTCGCAACCGCGTGGAGCACGACCGAATCGTGCCGCGCGAGATCTTCATTGTGGTAGGGACTCGCGATGCGCGCCGCGATGCGCAGGATGTCCGCGTTGCCCGCTGCGGTCATCACGCACCCCCCGCGTTCACACCGAGAAGCCCCGAGACCAGGCGCCTGGCCACGACTCGCCACGCGAACGCGCTCATGTCGCGAACCGCCGGGACCCCTGCTCCACGCAACTCCTGTGCCCGCGCCAGGAGATCATCGTCGGTGTCGAAGTAGCGCACGTCGTCACCCGGGGAGACGAAGTCGCGCAGCCCGCCGAAGGGACGCGCCAGCACCGGCACGCCGCTGGCCAGCGCCTCCAGTACCGACAGGGGAATCTCCACGCATCCCTCGCTGTCGACGGTGGGAAACACGTAGCAGTCGGCCATGCGGTGGAACTCGTCCACCGGAACGAACTCCCGGATCACGCGCACCCCGGCGGCTTCGAGATCCGCGCGCAGGCGCGTGTCAGCGGGCGTGCTGGTGCTGCCGATCACGATCACGCGCGCACCCGGCTGCCCGGCGAGGCGGGCGAGCACGCCCAGATTCCGCTTCGGGCTCAGGTGCCCCACGTGCAGGTACACGAACGCGTCTTCCGGAACGCCGTGCTTGCGGCGCAGGCCCGACTTTTCCCCGTCCGCCGCGCGCCGGAACGTGACGGGATCGACCCCGACCGGGATGACCTCGCCGGACAGGCCCAGCTCCTGCAGGTGCAACAGAGACGCGTTCGACGGGACGAAGATCCGGTCCGGTGCCGCCCCCTGGAGTATCGGCTTCATCGCGCGCCGGTGCCGTCGCGGAATGAGCGCCACCATTCCCAGGCGCGCGCGGGGCGCGTGACGGCGCAGCGCGAACGAGCGCACGAAGCTCCCCGGTGTCGACGACGGCGACGGCACGTAGACAACGGCGTCCGGACGCGCCGACGCCACTTCGCGCCGGAGCGCCGGTGTCATGAAGGTCCGCGTGCCGGGGACGTCGCGGATCGGGATCTCCGTCCCGCCGCGGCCGGCACCGTTCCTGGACGCCGCCAGTCCGCTCCGGTCGACGTTGATCATGCGCACCGCGTGATCCTTCGCGAGCGCGCTCCCCACCGACACGGCGAACTTCTTGATTCCTTCGTCCCAGGGTGCGACGAGGTCTTCGGAAACGATGACGATACTGCGTGTCATTCGGTGCGTGTATGCTACTGACCCCGGAAGCGCCGCACGAAATCCCAGATCGTGAGCGCGTCGATGTCACCGGTCACGGAGAGCGCGCTCCCGCAGCCCCGCGGCCAGGTGGCGAAGCGCACGAGCGGGCGCGGTGACTCCGCGATGACGCGGCGGGACGCCTCGATGGCGGCGTAGTCGTGCTTTTCGAGACTGCCGAGATGGACCGAGTAGCCGTCCGAGCGGTCCCCCACTTCCACGATGTAACCGATGTCCGTGAGAACGGCGATCGCCTCGCTGCTCGAGCCCGGCGCCACCCCGACGCACGGCCGGCTGGGCGAGTCGATCAGCAGCGTCGTCGCGTCCACCGCCTGCTCGGTGCCGCCGCGCCGCACGATCAAGGTCGATCCGGGGCACGCGTCGACGTTCACCCGGTAGCCGGTCGCCTCGCGCACCATCTGCGCGCGGTTGCGTGCCTTCGCCTCCCACCACTGCGCGATCTCGTCGAGGGTCGCGATCCACACCGCGGGTTTGCGCGTTCGCGCGTCCGCGAGCAACCCCCGGAGCGCGTCCGCGAAGAAGTCGATTCGCTCCGGATGCAATTGCAGCGTGAACAGTTCGCCGCGCGCGCAGGTCTCCGCGAATATCCCCTTCCACATCGCGCCGAGATAGGCGGCGTCGTGGATGTACATGCGGTCGAGCGGGATCTCGTCGTCCGGGAGCGACACCGGAATCTCGATGAACCCGTCGCGACGGAACGGGAGCGACCGGAACTGCGCGGCACGGGCCGGGCCGTAGAACGCGATGCCGCGCTCCATGCCCTCTTTCTCCTTCGCTCCGAGCGCCGCGGTGTCGAGCACGTCCCACCAGATGGTCTGGTTCGAGCTGTAGCGGAACCGGAACTCACCCACCACGCGCATCGTGTCTTCGTTCCAGTGCAGGTACGGGGCGCGAAAACCCGTGAACGGCACCGAGCAGGCCCGGAACAGCTCGACGGCGCGGCCCATGTGGTCGCGCTGTCCGGCCAGATCGAGCGCGGAGAGGTCGATGTGCGACCAGGCGTGCACCGCGAGCTCGGCCCCGCGCTCCACGAGCCGGTGCGCGAAGGCGGGATTGCGGCTCATCGGGAGTGCCGTGATCGGAAACGTGGGGCGAATCGAGAACTCGTCGAGTATGTCCATGAAACGCTCGAAACGCCCGCCCATGCGCCCCGGTGTCGGGCCGAAGCGGGTGGCGATCTGGGCGCCGCGCCGTGCCAGATTCGTCGCGCCGCGGTGTCCGAATACGAACTTGAGCATGTTCATGATTCTCTATGCCGTCCTCGCGCCGGTCGAACCCCGGAGCGCCGGGGCGAGAAGCTCATCGAAGAGCGCTTCGCGCGCCGCGCACATGGTGTCCAGGCGAAAGCGTGCCTCCACGATCTCCCGGCCGCGGGCGCCCAGGGCGGCGCGAGCCGCCTCATCACCCGCCAGCCGTTCGAGCGCCCCGCGCAGCGCCGGTTCGTCACCGGACGGAACCACGAGCGCGCTCCGCCCGTCTTCGACCATCTCGCGCACGCTGCCCACGTCGGTGGTGACCACGGCCAGCCCCAGGGACATCGCCTTCAGGAGCTTGGCGGGCACCTGGTGGGCCGCGAAGGGCGTGTCCTCCTGGGGCACCACGAAGACGTCGCACGCCGCCATGTACCATGCCGCCTCCTCGTACGACACGGGGGGCAACAGGGTCACGCCGTCCAGCGACGCCTCGTCGAGGCCGAGCTCCTCGACGATCCGCGGCCCCGCCCCCACGATCCACACCGCGTTCCGGAGGTCCTTCAGGGACAGCAGGAGGTCGATTCCCTTGTGACGGCGGGGCGTGC
>CAZPUV010000113.1:0-7906 GCA_964589805.1 uncultured bacterium
GCCTTCATTCGACTTCAGTTCCCCCCAGTTCCGCGAGACGCTCGAGCAACCTCCGAATGTGCCCGCATTCGATCATCGCCGCCCAGTGACCGGTGCAGAAGCGTTCGAGGCGGACACAGTACGTCAGCATCGTTCTTGCCTGCGCGAGATCGGCCGTCCGAACGGTGGTTTCGTTCGCGAGCATCCCGCCGGGTTCTTGAGCGAGGTATTCATGGTCGTACCAGCACTCGCGGGCGGCGACGCGGAAGAACTCGCAGACGACGTCCTCGTATTCCGGCCACGGCATTATCATCACGCCCTCCTCCTCCGTGGGTCCGCCGTGCCATTTCTTGACCGGGGTCATGCCGTCGGCGTAGAGGCGGGGCAGAAAGGCAACCAGCTCCTGAATTTCCTCGGGTGTGGGAAGTCGTGTTGGCATTCGGTCAGATCCCCGGTTCAGTCAGATCCAGGACACATCCCATCACGTCGGACTCCCCTTCCTTACTTCACACACCACGCTCGACCCGTCCACCTCGACGACTTCCCCCTCCACACCCATCCGTGCACACAACTCCCGGAAACCCTCCGGCGTCATGCGTCCCGCGCGAAACCCACCCTCGCACACGATCACCCCGTCGCGCGATGTTTCGCGGTCGACCGCCCCGAGCAACCCTTCGGCCGCCTGCGCTTCGAACCACGCAAGGCGCTCTTCCCAGAACCCGTCCGCGTAGCTCGAGAAGAGGACGATCCCGCCCGCGCGCGTCACCCGGAGCGACTCTCTCATGAGCGCCGCCGGGTCGACCGAAAATGCGCAGATCCCGTTCTGGAGGCAAAGGACCGCGTCGAACGAACCATCGGGAAAGTCAAGATCGAGCGCGTTCATCTCCAGGAACTCGCAGTTCCTGTCGTGAACGATCTCCCGGGCGAGCGCGAGACTCTCGGGCGCCGTGTCGATCCCGACCACGCGGTGCGCCACCTCCGCCAGTCGTTGCGCGATGCGACCGGTGCCGCATCCCAACTCGAGGACGGAGTCGGTGGGCCGAAGGCGCGAGAGCGCGTGGACGATCTCCGCTTCCAGGTACTGCCGAACGCGAGGCGAAGCCACCTCGTAGCAACGCTCGAGACGCCGGCCGGAGAGTTTACAGGCGTAATAGCCGGTCATCGCGGGCGCACCCTTCTGCGACCCCCGGCCACAAGAGCGACGAGCGCTCCGGCGACGAATCCAACCGCGGCGAACACGACCGGCATCCCGACGAGCGCCCCGAACGCCATCGCGGTGCCCCGGTTCAAGCCGGTCGTGAACAGATCGACGAAGAAGCCGCCGACCGAGTAGAGCACGCCGCAGACCAGGCCAAGCCAGGCCATCCATTTCGCCGTTTTCTTCGCGGTGGACACCGCTCTCATGTGGAAATGGACCTCACGATGCGACTGTGCGCACGGTTCGCACCTTCGCGCCCCTGATCACGAGCCACAGCACGAACGCCACCTCTCCGAACAGGGCGGGGAAAGTGACTTTGGAGACGATATCCTCATATCGCGGCAGCAGCAAGCCCGTCACGCTCAGGACCACGTAGGCGACGCCGTTGATGATCAGCCATACGCCCAGGAACCGCGGAAGGAAACCGGACCGGATCGTCAGGACGCCCATGGGAAAGAGCCAGATCCCCCAGAGCATCTCGGCGGCGAGGATCTGCTGGCCGTGCAGACGTAGGAACAGCATGGCGAGGGCGTCCCGCTGCGGCTCGTCGAACACGGTCAGGAAATCGGCACCGCGCACGAGCATCAACGCCGCCATGTCGTTCAACACGATGATGAAGTCGATGGCGGCCGGAATCACGCCACCCGTGATGACCAGCAGCACCGCCAGATTCTGATTCACATCCTTGAACAACCGGTAAAGAGCGAGCACGACGAATATCAGAATCACGCCGCACAGGAGTTCGCTCAGGATGCCGAGGCGGAAGAGCGTCTCGTGAGCGGCGATGTTGTCGGCCGTTGCGGCCGCGTCCCCGCGCACGAACAGCTTGCCGGGAAGGTAGAGAAGGCGGTACGGGGCGACGATCGCGAGCAACAGATAGACAAATCCCGCGACCCTGGCGTTCCTATCGATCGAGGTCATGCAGCCTCCTGTTCATTCACCGTCGATGCGAGAAGCCGGAAGTTGCGCTCAGTTGCGGCCATCGTCCCGCGATCGCGCTTGTGAAAAGAGTGTTTACTCCCACAGTGGGAGTGAATGTAAAGATCCGTCCGCACGCACCGGGCACCCTCGAGCCTACTCGGACCCTTCCATCAGGAACTCCTCCACCTCGTCCCTCGACAGCATCGTGCCGATGCCCGAATGATCGCCGCGCTTGATCATGGCGTCGGTGATGTCCATGAACGTCCGCATGCACGCCCGGAACACATACGGGCCGAAACTCACGCGATTGATACCAATGGACTCCAGCACGGAAAGCGGCGCCGATTTCGGCGTCCCCAGGATGTTGATGGGCGAGTCGATGCGTTTGCGAAGCACACGGACGGTCGCCTCGTCGCCGGGTCCCATGGGGTAGACGCAGTCCGCGCCGGCCCCGACGTAGGCCTTCGCCCGCGTCACGGCATCCTCGGTGGCATCGCCGGGGCTCGGAAAGCCCGGCCAGACGTAGCTGTCGATCCGGGCGTTGATCACGAGGTGCACGCCGCGGCGCGCGGCGAACTCGCGCACCGCCGCGATCCGTTCGCACTGCTCGTCGATCGGCCGGAGCTCGTGGTCATCGTCGATCCCGTCTTCGATGTTGACCCCCACCACACCGGCGTCGATCACCGCGCGCACGGTCTCCGCGACGTCGGACCCGGTCTTTCCGTACCCGGCCTCGATGTCGGCGGTCACGGGGACATCGACGCTCCGCGCGATGCGCCCGATGATGTCGATGAGCGTGCTGCGCCGGATGTGCTCGCCGTCCTGGTAACCGAGCGACGCCGACACCGCTGCACTCGCCGTTGCGATCGCCGGGTAGCCCCTGGCTTCGAGGATGCGCGCACCGAGAGGACTCCAGACGTTCGGCAGGATGAGGAGCTTGCCGCTCGTATGGAGGGCGAGGAGCGCACTTGCTTTTTCGTTCTGTCGTCCCGTCATGCTACCACCCCCGATTGTTCTGGACGATGTTCCATGGACTACAGCATCTCCTTCCCTGTTTCAAGTCCGCACCTGCTTCCGCTTTGCTGGTTTCGGCACCAGGAAGAATACGCCGATCAGCAGCACGACGGTCACGCGCTCATAGGCGGCGCCGAACAACGCCCACGCAACCAGCGATAGAAACGGCAGGGCGAGGACCATCAGGTGCATGCGAAGCACCTCGGATTCCATGGGGAGCACGAGACGCTTCCAGGGATCACCCCGCACGAGATCGTCCGCGCTCACGATCAGAGTCGAAACGGCCATCGGCCAGAAGTTCATGAGGAGATACGTGACCGGCGTGAAGAAATCGGAGTTGATGAAGCCGTTTCTCCCGAAGAGCGAGTGGGGCTCCATCTCGGCGAATACGGAGAGGAAGAGGCCGTAGAACCCGAACAGGATGCTGTAGAGCTTCAGGGCCACCCCTCCTGCCAGCACCGTTCCCAGGACGACGATCGAGAGGAGGGCTGGAAGAGGCGCATCGGCCAGACGGGGAATCGACTTCCCCAGTCGTGATGCCCCGCTCCTTGCGGTCAGCAGGATGTGTACCCCCGCGGTCACGACACACGCCCACGCAAATACGAGCCCGGCCAGCCAGGCGCTCCAGCAGAACTCCGGCAGAGACCACTTCTCGACGCTGCTGAAGCCCGCGGCCAGGACGAATCCGATCACGCTTGTTCGCACGCGACTGGGCATTTCCTCACCCGCTCCGACGTTCACGCCGTGGCCCGGTGGGCGCCTTCCAGATTCTCAGGAACCGGATGGCCGCAACAGACGGCGCGCGATACCGGGACGCTTCTTCATGAGATACAGACCGGCCAGCAGCACCGCGAACGCGTTGGCGACGACGATCGACCACCAGGGCACCAGCGCACGGATCGGATCCATCAGGAAGTCGACCGCGAAGATCGTGACGAAGAATCCCGCCACGATGACGGCGGCGACCGGGCGGGCGCGCGCGGGATGGCGGTCGGCGTACTCCACGAGGCCGGTCACGACCAGCCCGATGGCGAGCGATATCAGGAGGTGCAACGCGTTGAACTGGAGAATCGCCTGTGTGTCGGGACGGATAGGAAGCAGGAGAATCGACGGGTCCCTCAACCCCTGGAACACGGCCTTGCCGAGGAGGTCCACCGTGAAGAACGTTCCGCGCGCCGCCAGGAAATCGAAGATCGCGTAGAACAGGGCCACCGCGACGGCCGCGATCACGCCCACCGTCAGGCCTTCTCGGATAGTGCGACTCGAAGACGCCACAGGAGTCCTCCTCGCCGGCTGTTCCCGGCTCCAGCTACTCGGGCTGGTCGGGGAGACCGGCACGGCCGCCGCGTTCCCCAGCACCAGTGCCAGTCCGACGACCGTTCATTCCCGCGCGCTCACGCGCGCCCGTCCAAGAAGGTCCTCAACCTTCAGCACCGGAGCCCACCGATCCAGATAGTCGTCGTCCAGATGGTCCTTCTGAATCTTCAGCAACCCCACGGCATCACCCCACTGCCGGTCCGAAACTTCGTTCCCGAGCCGGTACCATACCAGCTTGTGCAACAGCGTGTCCTCCGGGCTGGAGAAATGAACGATCACAGGTCCGTCGGTCGTGTCGAGTTGCTCCGCACGCGCCCGGGTCAGCCGCTCGCGGGACCAGGCATCGTCGGGAGAAACAAAAACATCCGCCTTGAACATGGACGCCCGGTGCAGAATGTTGAAGGACGAGCGCTGGCGAATGGCTTCCCGCATCATAGCTGCATCGACGTGAAACTCGCCAGCAAGCTCCCGCGTCAGGGAGTCGACATGGTCCACATGCAGTTCCGCCACGACGTCCACGTCGTGCGTGGCACGCGGTATTCCATAGATCGAACTGGCGAAGGAGCCGCCGATGACGTAACGAATGCCGATGCTTCGGAGAACACGCGCGACTCTGGCCACGATCAGGGCGGGCTCGGCTACCATCAGTACCCCTCGACTCGGATGTCCCAACCGAACACTCGCTTCAGCAATTCGGGATCCATCGAGCGTGACGCGAGTCGCAGGGCGAGTTCTCGTTCGTTCGCGCCAGGGTGACGCCGGCGGATGTCGATCAACGCAAGGTCCTGCACGGTGCGCGTGAGTTCACAGACAAGCTCAAACTTCCGGGCCGGCGACATGGCCCGGTAGCCCTCGATGATCAGGGCTTCGATATCGGGGTGGGTGTCGTTGTTCGGATCGGTCACACGCGGAGGATACCACACGGTGGCGGTGGCCTAAAGAGCTGGCGTGCTCAACCGCCCCCGCCGTTGCAGCCACCAGCGCATGCACCTGTGCGCCACGTCGACCGGCTCGCAGAACATCAGCGGGCAGCCGCCCACGATGCACTCCACGCCCAGGCGCTCGCACTCGTGGACCGCTTCGTCCGACACACTCCCATTCCCGAACGAGCGATGGAACCACACGCGCGCAACCCCGCGCTCCTTGCACTGGCGGACGATCGACGCCGAGACCCCGGGGTGGGTGGCGATCACGACACCGTCGAGAACGCCGGGGACCGACGCGAGGTCCGGGTAGCAGCGCTCACCCAGGACCTCTTCTGCGTTGGGGTTCACCGGGAACACCTCGTAGCCGCTGGCGCGCAACTTCTTGAAGACGGCGTTGGCCGCGACGTCGCCCTTGCGCGACACGCCCGCCACGGCGATGCGCTTTCCCTCCAGGAATCGTGCGATGGGTTCAGGTGTTCTTCTCATGATCAGGATCTCCTTCTCTTGAATTCGGCTCCCGAGGTCGCCCGTGCGGTCCCGCGGGCATCTGTGGTACAATTAAAGCGCCGCAAACAATCGACGTTCAAGTGCGAACCCCAGCGAAAGGACACCCATGACCCGGCAGATACGACTGGGAGTGGTCATCGTCATTGCAGCCTCGGTGGCGGGCTTCGTGGCCGTTTCGACGGTCTTCGCCCCCGGAACGATCCCGGCTGACGAAGCGCTGACCTCTCTGGACGACAGCGGAGCCGCCCCCGGCAGCGCGTCGATGCGCGCGTACCTGGACCCCGAAACCGGCGAACTCACGGTGGGTCCGGCGCCCGGCGCCGACATGCCCCTCGATCCCGACACGCAGAACGCGCTCCGGCGCGATTCCGAAGGCCTGGTGCAGAAGCATCACGCCGACGGATCGGTGTCGATGGATCTTCAGGGACGCTACCAGAGCATCTCCGTCGTCCACATCGACGATGACGGCAAGGTCGTCGTGTGCACCGACAGCGATGCGGGTGTTACCAACGCGCTTGCGGGCAGGACCACGGGCAAGAACAAGCCGGAGGTGAAGTGATGAAACGCGCACTTCTCCTTGCTGCATCTCTTGTGGTCGGGGTTGCGTTCGCCGCCAGCGCGGCGACCATCGTCATCGTCAACAACGACGGCCCGGGCGAGGGCTTCAACGATGCCACGCCGGCGACCCCCGTGGGCGGCAACCCCGGCACCACGGTGGGCCAGCAGAGGCTCAACGCCTTCCAGGAAGCGGCCAACATCTGGGGCGCCCTGCTGCCGAGCAGCGTGACCATCCGGGTTCGCGCCCAGTTCAATCCCCAGACGTGCACCACGAACAGCGCCGTGCTCGGTTCCGCGGGACCCATCGAGGTGTACCGCGACTTCTCGGGACAGCAGCTTCCGGCCACGTGGCACCACGTCGCACTCGCCAACAAGCTGGCCGGCATGGACCTGAACCCCGGCAACGACGACATCAGTGCAACGTTCAACAGCAACATCAACGGCAGCCCGTCGTGCCTGGGCGGCAGGAGCTGGTACTACGGCTTCGACGGCAACGAGGGCACCGACGTCGAGTTGTTGCCCGTCCTGCTCCACGAACTCGGGCACGGCCTGGGCTTCAGCACGCTGGTCGGTTCGAGCGGCGCCGAGTCGGGCGGTTTCAAGGATCTCTACGAAACCTTCATCCGCGACAACACGCAGGGGACCACGTGGGACAACCTCACGCAGGGACAGCGCGCGGCGTCGGCGATCAACACCGGCAACGTCGTGTGGAACGGGTCCTATGCGACGGCACACGCGCCGCTGCATCTGGGCGGCGTACCGACCCTGTTCGTCAACAGCGGGGCGCCCCTTCCGGCCACGATGCCGCTGGGCACGGCCGGGTTCGGCCCCGCGCTGAACGAGATCGGCGTCACCGGGGATGTCGTGCTCGTCGACGACGGCGTCGGAACCGTGACCGACGGTTGCGAGCCCATCGTCAATGCGATCAGCGGCAAGATCGCGCTCATCGACCGGGGGACGTGCACGTTTGCGTCCAAAGCAGCAGCCGCGCAGGCGGCCGGTGCGATCGCCGTGATCATCGCCAACAACGTGGCCGGCACCACGCCACCCGCGCTGGGCGGCACGGATCCCACGATCGTGATCCCGACGGTGAGCGTCACGCAGAGCGACGGCGCCGCGATCAAGGTCGCGCTGGGCCTGGGCACCGTCAATGTGACGCTCGCGCTCAATCCCGCCCAGCTCGCGGGCACCGATTCGAACGGGCGCGTGAAGCTCTACGCGCCGAATCCGTACGAAGGCGGTTCGTCGATCTCGCACTGGGACGTGAGCGCACTGCCGAACCTGCTCATGGAGCCGGCGATCAACGCCAACCTGTCGAGCAGCGTCGACCTGACACTCGCCCACTTCACCGACCTCGGGTGGCTGAACTCGCTTCCGACCGGCGTGGGGCCGGGTGGTCCCGGCATCGCGACACTGTCCAACTACCCGAATCCCTTCAACCCGGCCACGACCATTCGCTACGAGATATCGGACGGACAGGACGTCA
>CAZPUV010000114.1:0-328 GCA_964589805.1 uncultured bacterium
GTCGATTAATATAATCGCCGTCACCTGTGTTGAGGTCCCCGTGCCCGATCCGACCCGACAGAGAATCCTCGACGCCGCCGAGCGCCTGTTCGCCGAGCGCGGCGTCGCCGCCACGTCGCTGCGGACGATCATGCGGAGCGCGGGCGCCAACATGGCGGCGATCCACTATCACTTCGGGTCTCGCGACGGGCTGCTCGAGGCCATGATCGCCCGTCGCGTCGAACCCGTGAACCGCCGCCGCCTCGAGATGCTCGACGACGTCGAGCGGCGCTTTCCCCGCGGTCCGATTCCCGCCGAGGAAGTCACGCGTGCGTTCTATCTTCCCGCG
>CAZPUV010000114.1:338-7867 GCA_964589805.1 uncultured bacterium
CCCCGAACGATGTCATGTCGCCCGCCTGATGGGCCGCGTCATCATGGAGGCGAACGGGCCGGAGGCGCTGGAGCGCGTGTTCGGGCCGACGCTCCGCCGTTTCGTCGCGGCTGTCCGTCGCGCCGCACCCCACCTGTCGGAGAACGAGGCGCGGCTGCGCATGCACCTGGCGGTGGGGTCGATGGTCTTCGCCGTGAGCGTCCCCCGCTTCGCGGCACAGGTGCCGCAGCGCCTGGATGACCTGCGCGGCACCGTCGATCAGCTCGTGAATTTCGCCGCGGCCGGCCTCGTCGCCCCGAGCGTATCGCCGGCGAGAAAGGAGACGCCGTGAAGCGCTGCCTCATCGGCGCCGCACTCATCATCGCCGGCTGCGCCTCGGCCCCCGAACGAAAGGTCGCCCCGGTCGAAATCGCGACCCCGCCCGCCTACACGTCGCTGGCCGTGCCCGCCTGGTCGAAGGACTCGAATCCGCGCGACTGGTGGACCGAATTCGGCGATGCGGTGCTCGATTCGCTGGTGCACGAGTCGCTCTCCGGCAATCTGGACGTGCGCGCCGCACTCGCGAGAGTGGACGCCGCCGCCGCCGCGGCCCGCATTACGAGCGCGGACGCGTGGCCACAGCTGAACGCATCCGGGCGCGCGCAGAAGTCCGAGAGCAAGATCATCGGTTTTCCCATTCCGGGACGCGGAGATGTGCTGACGGTACGGAGCGAACAGTACGGCGTGTCGCTGGACACGAGCTGGGAAATCGACCTGTGGGGGCGCATCCGCAGGGGAGAGGCGGCCGCGCTGGCGGAAGTCGAGGCGAGCTGGGCCGAACTCGCCGCGGTGCGCATGTCGATCGCCGCGCTGACCGCCAAGGCGTACTTCGCGCTCGTCGAGGCGCAGAGGCAGGTCGCGTTCGCCGATACATCGGTGGAGAGTGTCGCCCGCACGGTCGCGCAGGTGCGCAGCCGTTACGAGCAGGGTGTGCGCACGTCGCTCGACCTGCGCATCGCGCTGACGACGCTGTCGAGCGTGGAGGCCGCGCGCGTCCGGCGACTCCAGCAGCGCGACGCCGCCGCACGCCAGCTCGAGATCCTGCTCGCGCGCTATCCCGACGCCACGGTTTCCACGGCGGGCGCGATGCCGGAAGTCGGCAGCGGCGCCCCCGCCGGCCTGCCGAGTGAACTGCTGATCCGCCGTCCCGACCTGGTGGCCGCGGAACGGCGTTACGCGGCCGCGGAGGCGCGGGTATCGCAGTCCCGGCGCGCGTTCTTCCCGCGCATCACGCTCACCGGCAGCGCCGGCACCACCAGCAACGATCTCTCCGACCTCGTGGATCTCGACTTCGGGGTGTGGAACATCGCCGCCGGGCTCGTGCAGCCGATCTTCCAGGGCGGACGGCTTCGCGCCAACCTCGCCCGGTCGCACGCGGTCGCCGACCAGGCCCTCGCCGCGTACGTGCAGGCGCTGCTCCGTGCCTTCGGCGAGGTCGAGCAGGCGCTGACCGCGGAGTCATTGCTCGCCGAGCGGGAACGCCACGTGGCGGAAGCGGCGAGGCAGGCGGACGCCGCCCACCGTCTCGCGCAGCGCGAGTACGAGGCGGGCCTCATCGACTATCTCAAGGTTCTCGAGACGCAGCGCTCGGCCATTTCGTCGAGCAGCGAACTGATCGCCGTCCAGAGGGAGCGTCTCGAGGCCCGCATCAACCTGCACCTCGCGCTCGGCGGCGGTTTCGACATCGAATCCGAGTGGAAGGAATTCCTGCAGACCATGACAGGCCCGGACGGAGGCTCGAAATGAGAGAACAGCGGAAGAAGGTACTCATCCCCATCGCGATCCTGGCCGCCGGCGCGGCCCTGACGCTCGTCATGGTCTCGTCGCGCAAGCCGGCGCCGCGGCGCCCCCCGGAGGAATTCGCTCCCCTCGTGCGCGTGGTAACCGCCGAACCGCGCTCCGTGCGGCTCTCCGTCACGACGCATGGCACGGTGCGGGCGCGAACGGAGACGGCCGTTGTCGCCGAGGTTACGGGGCGCGTGCTGTCGACGTCGCCGTCGTTCGCGGCGGGCGGCTTCTTCGAGAAGGGCGAAGTCATGCTGCGCATCGATCCCGTGGACTACGAACTCGCGGTCGTTGCATCGAAGAGCGCGGTCGCCCAGGCGAAGGTGCGGCTCGAGCAGGAACAGGCGCAGGCGACCGTCGCGCGCGATGAGTGGAAGGAACTCGGACGCGGCGAGGCCAATGCGCTCGCCACGCGCGAGCTCCATCTGGAAGACGCGAGGGCGGCGCTCGCGGCGGCGGAGGCGCGACTGCGCCAGGCCGAGCGGAACCTCGATCGCGCCACGGTGCGGGCGCCGTTCGCATGCCGCGTGCGTGACAAACTTGCCGACGTCGGACAATACGTGAATGTCGGCGCTCCGATCGCCCACCTCTTCGCGACCGACGCCGCGGAGATCCGTCTGCCCATCCCGGACGGCGAATTCGCCCACCTCGACCTGCCCATCGATTTCCGCGGGCGCAACGGCCAGGGCCCGCGGGTGCGTCTGCGCGCCGACCTCGCCGGGATGGCGCGCGAGTGGACGGCGCGGGTGGTCCGCGTCGAGGGTGAAATCGACGCGCGCACGCGCATGGTCTACGTGACCGCGCGCTTCGATGATCCCTACGGGCGCGCCGCCCGGGAGGCGGGCGCGCCCCTGGCCGTCGGTCTCTTCGTGGAGGCGGAGATCGAGGGCCGGGGCGTCGACGACGCCGTCGTCCTGCCCCGGAGCGCGCTGCGGACGGGAGACGTCGTCCTGGTGGTCGACGGAGAAAGCCGCCTGCGCTTCCGGCCCGTGCAGGTGCTGCGGTCCACCCGCGATGAGATCGTGATCGGCGACGGGCTCGACGGCGGCGAGAAGGTCTGCATATCGACCATCGAGACCGTCACCGACGGCATGAAGGTGCGCACCGAACAGCTGTCCGCAGCTGCGCAGACGAACGACACGACCCGTGCAGGGGGGACGTCGCGATGAATCCCCTGCTCCGCTGGTTCGCCAGCAACTCAGTCGTCGCGAACCTGATCATGATCGTGATACTCGTGGCGGGGCTCATCACCGTCAACACGATCACCAAGGAGGTCTTTCCCGAGTTCTCCCTCGACATGATCACCGTGTCCGTCATCCACCGGGGTGCGGCGCCGGAAGAAGTCGAGGAGGGCGTGTGCGTGAAGATCGAGGAAGCCATTCAGGACCTCGAGGGCATCAAGCACATCACGTCGACGTCGGCTGAGGGCCTGGGCACGGTGATGGTGGAACTGGAGCAGGGCACCGACGTGCGCGAGATGCTCAACGACGTGAAGGCCCGCGTCGACGCCATCGCCACCTTCCCCGACGAGACGGAGAAACCGGTCATCGCCGAGGTCACGAACCGCCGCCAGGTGATCGACATCGCGATATCGGGCCCGGTCGAGGAGACGGTTCTGAAGCAGGTGGCCGACCGGGTGCGCGACGAACTGCAGGACGCCGGGGACATCACCCAGGTCGAAGTGGTCGCGGCCAGGCCGTACGAAATATCCATCGAGGTTTCCGAGGAGGCGCTGCGCCGCCACGGCATCACGTTCGATTTCGTCGCATCCGCGATCCGCCGTTCGTCGCTGGATCTGCCCGGCGGGTCGATCCGCACCGAGGGGGGCGAGATCCTGCTCCGCACCAAGGGGCAGGCGTACCGCGGCCGCGAGTTCGAAGACATCACCCTGATGACGCGCCCGGACGGGACCCGTCTCCTGCTGGGAGAAGTCGCGCACGTCGTCGACGGCTTCGCCGAGACCGACCAGTCCGCGCGTTTCCTCGGCGAACCGGCGGTGCTGGTCCGCGTGTATCGCGTGGGCGACCAGAGCGCCCTCGTCATCGCGCAGGAGGTGAAGGAGTATGTGGCGAGCGCCCAGGCGCGCATGCCCAACGGCGTCACCCTTACCGCGTGGAACGACTACTCGCGCATACTGCGCGGGCGCCTTAATCTGCTGGTGACGAACGCCATTCAGGGTTTCGCCCTTGTGTTCATCATCCTCGCCCTCTTCCTGCGCCTGCGACTCGCCTTCTGGGTGAGTCTCGGCATTCCGATCTCGTTTCTCGGCACCCTCTGGCTCATGCCGACGCTCGGTCTCAGCATCAACATGCTCTCACTGTTCGCCTTCGTCGTCGTGCTCGGCATGGTCGTGGACGACGCCATCGTCGTGGGAGAGAACATCTACGAGCGCATCGAGCAGGGGGAGCACGGCGTCGACGCTGCGGCCCGGGGCGCAACCCAGGTGGCGGTTCCGGTCACGTTCGCCATCCTCACGACGATCTGCTCCTTCATGCCCCTCATGATGGTGCAGGGGGTGACCGGGAAGTTCATGCGCGTGATCCCGATCATCGTGATCATGACACTCGTGTTCTCGTGGATCGAGTCGCTCTTCGTCCTGCCCGCGCACATCGCACACGCGGGCCGCGACACGGACGAGGCCCGCAACCCCGTCAACCGCGCGTGGAAGCGCCTTCAGAAGCGATGCGCGGACGGACTCAACACCGTCGCACGGAAGTACTACGCGCCGGGCCTCGAACTGGGGCTCAAGTACCGTTACGGGACCGTCGCCCTCGGCGTCGCCACCCTGATGCTCACGACGGGCGTCGTCGGCGCCGGCTGGGTCAAGTTCCGGTTCTTCCCCGACGTCGAGTCCGACTTCGTCGCGGCCTCCATCACGATGCCGCCCGGTGTCGCGGTGGGAACCACCGAGGAGGCCGTGGCCAGGCTGGAACAGACGGCGATCGCGTTGCGCGACGAACTCGAAACGGACCGTGAACCCGGCGCCCCGCCACCCATCCAGTTCATTCTCACCGCCGTGGGCGACCAGCCCTACCGCGCGCGGCAGGGCGGACCGGACTCCGGCTCGTTCGCGGCGAGCAACGTGGGCGAGGTCCTCCTCGAGCTCGCGCCCGCGGAGAAACGCAACGTGACGAGTTCCGAGGTCGCGCGGCGCTGGCGGGAGTCCACAGGACAGATCCCCGACGCGATCGAGCTGTCGTTCAGTTCGACCATCTTCCGCGCCGGCGATCCCATCAACGTGCAGCTCACGGGACTCGATCTGGACCGGCTCGAGCGCGCGTCCGAGCGCGTCAAGGAAGCGCTGGCCCGTTACGAGGGTGTGTTCGACATCTCGGATTCGTTCCGCGGCGGAAAGCAGGAGATCAAGCTGCGCGTAAAGCCGGCCGCCGAGGCGTACGGCGTCACGCTCTCCGATCTCGGGCGCCAGGTGCGTCAGGCTTTCTACGGGGAGGAGGCGCAGCGGATCCAGCGCGGCCGCGACGACGTCCGCATCATGGTGCGCTTTCCCGAGGGCGACCGGCGCTCCCTGGCGAACCTCGAAAGCATGCGCATCCGGACACCCGATGGCGGCGAAGTTCCATTCGCCGAAGTGGCGGAGGCCGCCCCGGGCAGCGGATTCTCCACCATACGGCGGGTGGACCGAAAGCGCGCCATCAACGTGACGGCGGACGTCGACGCGACCCGCGCCAACGCCAGCGAGATCATCGCCGATCTGCGCGAGAACACGCTCCCGGGCATCCTCAAGGACTTCCCCGCTGTTTCGTTCTCCTTCGAGGGTGAACAGCGCGAACAGGCCGAGACCATGGCGGATCTCGGGCGGGCGTTCATGCTGGCGTTGCTGCTCATCTTCGCCCAGCTGGCGATCGTGTTCCGGTCATACATCCAGCCGCTCATCGTCATGGCGGTGATTCCGTTCGGAATGGTGGGCGCGGTGTGGGGCCACGTCATCATGGGGCTGGACCTTTCGATCATGTCCATGTTCGGACTGGTGGCCGTGACCGGCGTCGTGGTGAACGACAGCATCGTGCTGGTGGACTACATCAACCGGAAGCGCCGCGAAGGGCTCCCGCTGGAGCGGGCGCTCCGCGAGGCCGGCGTGCGCCGCTTCCGGCCCATCTGGCTCACCTCGCTCACGACCTTCGCGGGTCTGACCCCGCTTCTCCTCGCGCGCAGCGTGCAGGCCAAGTTCATGGTGCCGATGGCGGTCTCGCTGGCCTTCGGCGTCGTGGGCGCGACCTTCATCACGCTCGCCATCGTTCCGGCGTCGTACCTGATCCTGCAGGATGTCAAGAAGGCGGGGTTGCGCATGCTCGGTCGTTCGCCGGCGCCTGTGGCCACGACGAGTGGACTGGACGAAACCAACCCGGCGGGCTGATCGACCGGGAGCGGCGGATACCGGCAGCGTCAGCGGCGGCGGGGCCGGTGGATGTGCGTGCTCTGTCCGAAGAACGCCTCCGCGGCCTCCATCACCGTCTCGGACAGCGTGGGATGCGGATGGATGGTGAGCTTGAGGTCGGAAACGAGCGCGCCCATCTCGATGGCGAGCACGCCCTCCGCGATCATGTCGCCTGCGCTCACGCCGACGATTCCAACGCCGAGCACGCGCTCGGTCTTCGGATCGACGACGAGTTTGGTGAGCCCGTCGGTCCTCTCCAGCGTCATCGCGCGCCCCGAAGCGGCCCAGGGGAACTTCGCGATCTCGACGGCGATTCCGCGTTCCTTCGCCTGCGTCTCCGTGAGTCCGCACCAGGCGATCTCCGGGTCGGTGAACATGACCGCTGGAATGGCGTTCGGCTCGAAAGCCACCTTGTGCCCCGCCGCGACCTCCGCGGCCACACGCCCTTCGTGCGAGGCCTTGTGCGCGAGCATGGGCTCGCCCGTCACGTCGCCGATCGCGAATATGGACGGTTCGGCGGTCCGGCGTTGCGCATCCACCTCGACGAAACCGTGCTCGTTCACGCGGACTCTCGTCTTTTCGAGCCCGATTCCGCCCGCGTTGGGTCTGCGTCCCACCGACACGAGGACGCTGTCGAACGAAGACGTCTCGCGCGCTTCGCCGTCGAATGTCACGTGCACTCCCTTCGAGTCGGTCCTGGCCTCGACCACCCTGGTTCCGAGCAGCACACGCTCGAAATCCCGGCCCGCCGACTTCTCCAGCACGCCGACCAGGTCGCGGTCGGCGCCGGGCAGGAGTCCCGGCATCATCTCGACCACGGAGACCTTCGTGCCGAGGGCTGCGTAGACGCTGCCCAGTTCGAGACCGATGTAGCCGCCCCCCACCACCAGCATCGTCCCGGGCACCCGCTCCAGGGCGAGCGCGTCCGTGGAGTCGAGTACGCGCGGAGACTCCGTCTCGAACATGGGGAGTGTCGCGGGCAGCGAACCGGTGGCGACGACGGCGTGTTCGAACGAAAGGCGGCGTGATCCACCGGCCGCGAGATCGACCCGCAGGGTGTGGGCGTCCTCGAATCGCCCGCGGCCGCGCACGAATTCCACCTTGCGCGACTTCGCAAGCGTTCCCACTCCCGCCGTGAGTTTCCGGACAACGCCGTCCTTCCAGGCCCGGACCGCGCCGACGTCGACGCGCGGCTCGCCGAAATCAACGCCCATCGCCTTTGCCGCGCGCGCTTCGTGCAGGAGTCTGGCCACGTGCAGGAGCGCCTTGGACGGAATGCACCCGCGGTACAGACACACGCCGCCGGGGT
>CAZPUV010000115.1:0-7859 GCA_964589805.1 uncultured bacterium
CTGCGCGGCGTGCGCGAGCACAACCTCAAGGACGTCGACGTGGCCTTTCCGCTCGGCGCGTTCACGTCCGTAACGGGCGTTTCCGGGTCCGGCAAGAGCACGCTGGTGTGCGAAGTGCTCCACGACGTGCTGCGCGGCCGGGGCGATGGCAAGGGGCGGGCGTGGCGTGCCGTGGAGGGAGCGCCGGCCGTGCGCGGGGTGCTCATGGTGGACCAGGCGCCGATCGGGAAGACGCCGCGCTCCAATCCGGTGACCTACGTGAAGGCCTTCGCGGGGATCCGTGAGGTCTTCGCGGCGCAGAAGAAGGCGGTGAAACGCGGGTACAAGTCCGGGCGCTTCAGTTTCAACGTCTCCGGCGGCCGCTGCGCGCGCTGTCAGGGGATGGGCTGGGAGCGGGTGGAGATGCACTTCATGGCGGACATGTTCGTGCGTTGCAGCGAGTGCGACGGCAGGCGCTTCAACCGCGAGACGCTGGAGATCACCTACCGGGGGCTCAACCTGGCCGACGTTCTTGAATTGACGGTGGAGCAGGCGCTGGTGCATTTCTCGGAGTACCCCGACCTGGTGGGCCGGCTCCAGGTGCTGCGAAAGGTCGGGCTGGGGTACCTGAGGCTGGGCCAGCCGTCGACCACGCTTTCGGGCGGCGAGTCGCAGCGCATCAAGATCGCGCGCGAACTCTCCGATGACGCCGGCGGAGGCTTCGTGTACCTGCTGGACGAGCCCACGACCGGCCTGCACGTCGACGATGTCGACACGTTGATCGACGTGCTGCGGGAGTTGCAGGCGAGGGGGAATACGGTCATCGTGGTGGAACACAATCTGCAGGTGATCGCGCAGTCGGACTGGATCATCGACCTCGGGCCCGAGGGGGGCGAGGAGGGCGGCCGTGTGGTGGCGGCTGGAACGGCCGCCGAGGTTGCCGTCGCGGACGGCTCTCACACCGGCGAGTTTCTGCGCAGGTTCCTGCGCGTGATGAAACGGAGGGCGTCGTGAAACTGTGCGTCACGGGCGGAGCCGGTTATGTCGGCTCGGTGGTGGCCGAGCGCCTGGCGGCGGACGGACACAAGGTGGTCGTGCTGGACAACCTGTCCACCGGACACCGTGAGGCGGTGCCGCCGGGCTGCACGCTGGTCGAGGGCGACGTGCGCGACGCGCGCGCCCTGGCGCGGGCGATCGATCCCGCCACCGACGCGGTCCTGCACTTCGCGGCCCTGAGCGTGGTGGCGGATTCGGTGCGACGACCGCTGGACTACTTCGACAACAACGTGGGCGGCACGGTGTCGCTCCTGCGCGCGATGCAGAAGGCGGGCGTGGGATACCTCGTCTTCTCGTCCACGGCGGCCGTGTACGGATCCCCCGCGACACTTCCCATCGAAGAGACCGCGCCGTGCGAGCCCGCCAACCCGTACGGGTGGTCGAAGCTCGCGGTGGAGAAGGTGCTCGAGTCGGCGCACGCGGCCGGCGGCCCGGCGTGGGTGGCGCTGCGCTACTTCAACGCTGCCGGAGCGAGTGTCGAGCGCGGCGAGGATCACCGCCCCGAATCGCATCTGATTCCCATCGTCCTCGACGCGGCGCTCGGGGTGCGCGATCGCGTCACCGTCTACGGCGACGACTACCCGACGCGCGACGGAACCTGCCTGCGGGACTACGTCCACGTCGAGGATCTCGCGGACGCACACGTGCGCGCCCTCGAAGCGATGCAGCGCGGCTTCAGCGGCGCGCTCAACCTGGGGAGTGAATCGGGCCATACCGTTCTCGAGGTCATCGACGCGTGCGAACGCGTCACCGGCCGGCCGGTCGGTCGCGAAATCGGGCCACGCCGCGCCGGCGACCCCCCGGGGCTAGTCGCCTCCTCGCGCCTCGCGTCCGAGGTGCTCGGGTGGCGGCGGCGCGCATCCCGCCTCGAAGACATCATCCGCTCCGCCCACGCCTGGCGGACGGCCCACCCGGGCGGCTACGCGCGCTGATTCCCGGCCTTTTCCGTGGCACGAAGCTTGCGATCCCGGGGCGGGTTCCACCGCCTGCACCGGACGTCTGCGCCATGGAAAAAAGCCAGCTTACAGTCGCGGAGCTCTCGTCGCTCCTCCGCATGATCCAGGTCATCCCGGACTCGGACAGCATTGCGCGCATCCACCAGATGCTGCTCGCGTTCTGCACGGCGTGGAGGACGATCGGTGTCCGCCGCGCGTTCCTGTTGCTGGTCGACGAGCGCGGGCAGATGCTCCGCGGTCACCTCGCGGCGGAACAGGTTCCGGCCGGGGACGACGAACCCGCGTCGTCGTTCGAGATGCTCGCGCGCCGCGTGGTCGAGAGCACGCAGCGTCTCGAAACGAGCGACCTCACGCTCAAGACGCGTACCTTCTCCGTTCCGCTCGACTGGAGGCGGTGTGGCGCGGCCAAGGCGGCAACCACGGGTGTTCCCGTGCTCGCCAACCGGCGCGCGAGTGAATTCGGAAGCGATCCGTTCTTCGAGTTCTTCGGTACGCAGGCCTACGTTGCGATTCCGCTGCGCGTGCGCGGCCAGGCAACCATGGTGCTGGCCGCGGATCACGGAGATTCACCGACACCGATCGGAGTCGAGGACATCTCGCTGGTCTACAGCATGGCGCACCAGGCCGCCACCGCCATCGAGCGCCTGCAGGAGACGGCGGACAACTCGCGCAAGTTCCGTGTGCTTCGGAAGGTGCAGGACGTACTGGCCGCGGCCGAGGATCCGCGCCGGTTCGGCGACTCCCTGGCCGCCATGCTGTCCATGGTCTCGCGGGCGGTGGGGGGCAACGGCGCGTTGCTCAAGGACCTGGTCCGCAACAAGACCACGCACGTCAAGTCCGTCGACGAAATCGACGGCGGCAGCCGCGACACCGACATCGCCATCACCAACTCGTTCGACGATGTTCTCGACCGGGTGGCCGGCAGCGGCAAGCCGATACGCGGGGATTCCACCCACGCGCTCCTGAGCGAAGCGGCGGCGGGTGCGGTGCGGCAGTTCCTGGCGCTTCCACTCTCGGCCGGAGGCGAGTGTCTGGGCGGGCTCGTCGTCTACTCGGAGGCGCGGATTGCCGCGGAGGAGGAGCGCGAGTTCTCGGCGCGCGACCGCCTGTTCGTCGAACTGTGCGCCGGGATGCTGGCGGAGCGGCTCGACTCGCTCTACAAGGTCGAACAGCTGCGCCGGTCCGGACGCATGCTCGAAGAAGTGCAATCGAACCTCATGCGCGAGCGAGCGTCGTCGCGAATCGGCGCGCGGGTGCAGGAGCGGCACGACGCCCTGGTCGCCGGTCTGCGCGAACTGCGCGAAGCGGTTGGCGGGAGGCAGGCGTTCGAGAAGCGCGTCGAACGCGTCCGGGATGCCCTCGACACGATGGAGCGGGATGTCGAGGTGTTCGAGGCCGAACTAGGGGCGATGAAGTCGTCGCTGCGAAACGTGGATCTGTTCGCGCTGGTGCGAGAGGTGGTGGACGCGTGGGTTCCCTCGGTGCGTGCGGCCGGTGTGGAGGTGACGCTTCGCATCCCACCCCGCGGGCCGCTGCTCCTCATGGACCGGGAAAGCGTCGTGGTGGCGATGGACAACATCCTCGACGTCATGGCGCCCCACCTCGGCAAGGGCGACCGCGTCCTGATCGAGTGTTCCGCCACCGAGGAGCGCGCCGTGATCATGGTGGCGGACACTGCGGGGAAGGTCGATGGCACGCTGCTGTCGCGCCTCTTCATGCCCTTCGTGCGCGCGGACGAGGGCGGCGATCAGCAGGCGGCGATGTCGACCGCGGGCGACATTCTCCAGCGACACGGCGGCGAGATCACGGTGAAGTCTTCGCCGTCGTGGAAGACGATTCTCGGTCTCTCATTCCCGGTGTCGGCCAACTCCGAACGGCGCCGGGAACGGACCGAGCGTCGCCGCCGCTCCGAGCGGCGCCGCCCGGATTAGCCTGCGGCCGGAACCCGTCCACCAGAAACTCCCCGCGACGTCGTCGCCGAAGCATATAACTCGTTATAATATAGCGTGTTATGGCGTACAGCGGGCACCGGAGAAAAGTGGCACGTCGCTTGCGGTCCCACCGGCGGACAGCCCCGCCGCGTCTCCGGGCGGGGAGGGTCGGAACCGCTCATGGACGAACACAATCTCCACGCCGTCGTCATCGACGCAATACCGGATCCGGTGCTCGTGCTGGACGCCGCGGGCGAGATTCTGCTCACGAACCCCGCGGCGATGCGCATGCTGGAAGTCGCGCGCGACCGGTCCTCCGGGAACACCCCCGCGTTCGACGGACACGCCATCATGGACCTGCTGCGACGCGTCGAGCGCGTGCGCTCCGAGCCCGCGCCCGTGGCCGGAGACGCGTCGCGCCTGATCGACGTCGAACCGCTGCCCGGAACTCCGAAGCGCTGGTTGCTGCGCGTGCGTTCCGCGGACGTTCTCGAGCGCGAGTTCTGGTCGGACAGCGCGGTTGCCACCGTGGCGCACGAGATCCGTAATCCGATCACGGCCATGATCAACGCGCTCGACGCCCTGAACGCCGGGTCGCCCGGCCTGCCGCCGGCGGGCGCCGTCGGCGTGGTGCACGGGGCGTTCGAACGAAGCGCACGCAGGCTCGCACGCCTCGTCGACGGGCTCCTCGATCTTTCCCGCGTCCGCACGGGCGCGCTGCAGCTGCACCGCGCACGGGTTCCACTGGACGAATTCGTGACCCGCGTGACGTCCGATTTCCGCGCGCTCCATCCCGTCGCGGGCGAGCGCGTGCAGGAGGCGACGATCGAGCCCGGGATGTCGGCCTATGTCGATCCCGATCGCGCCGAACAGGCACTCTGGAATCTGCTCGCCAACGCCGTCCGCTTCACGCCCCGCACGGAGAAGGTGGTCGTGCGCGCGTCGGCGGCGGGCATGGAGTCGCTGGAAGACGACATGCGGCTGATTCCGTGGGAAGTGATCGGGCAGCCGCGGCTGGTCCGCATCGATGTCGAGGATTCCGGACTCGGCATGACGTCCGAGACGCTCGAGCACCTGTTCGAGCGCCATCACGCGTCCGGCGGGCCCGGAGAAGGCGCGCACCTCGGTCTCTCGATAACCCGCGCGCTCGTCGAGGCGCACGAGGGCTGGATGACGGTGGAGAGCCAGCTGGGAGAGGGAACGACGGTGAGTGTCTTCGTGCCCGCCGACGCCGCGACCGCGACGCTCCTCGCCGGATTGCGCCTGGCGGGGCGCGAAGCGGCGCGCCGCTGGGCGGCCCGCCGTGCCACCGGGGTCGTCGTCCTCGAGCGCACGAGCGGGCCCTCGTGGGCGCGCGTTGTCTCCTCCTGGCCCAGGCCGGCGAAGCTGCAGCCCGAGGAACCGGTTTCACCGCGCGAATGTGCCGTGTGGGCGCTGTCGACCGAGCGCGCGGTGGCCATCGTGCCCCTTTCCGCCTCGGGAGACCCGGCGGACGCGATCGGAGCGCCTGTGCACGTCGAAGATGACGGCGCGTGGGTAATGGAGGAATTCATCGCGGGATGGTGCGGCGACAGGGATCGAGTGACCTTTGCGCAGTCCTTCCATCGGGCTGCGTCGAGGATGGTACGCGCGCGAATGATGACCGCGCGGGAAAGTGCGGCGGCTGACGCCGTGGAAGTCGTGCCCGGGGCCGAAGGTCCGGCGGTCGGGTGATCAAAGAGGAGAACGCCATGGAAGGCTTGCGAGTGCTGCTCGTCGACGACGAACAAGACATCGTTGAAACCGTCAAGTACAGTCTCGAGATGCGCGGATTCGAAGTGGACGTCGCCTACGACGGAAACACGGCGCTGACGATGGCGCGTGCCGGGGGGTACGCGCTCATGATCCTGGACGTGATGCTTCCCGGCAAGAATGGCTACGAGGTGTCACGCCAACTGAAGGACGAAATGGCTGGCGGCGAGATACCCGCGTTCAAGATCCTCCTCATTACTGCGCGCAAACTGGACAACGCGATGCGCGAGGAATTCGTGTCCACCTGGTCCCAGGCTGACGCGTGTCTCTACAAGCCCTTCGATCTGGAGGGCTTGATGGACCGTTTGACCAACCTCCTGGCCACCACGACCGGCTGATCCCGCGGGGCCGTGGGGTTGTCTCCCGGCTTGATGCCGGCAAGGTGCCCCCGCCGTCCCCGCCGCGAGTCGACGAAGGGGCCGCGGTGCGTGTGCGCCGCGGCCCCTTCATTACACTTGACACGGGCGCCCTCCAACTGGAATAAGTAGGTGTGTTCGGCGGCCGTTCCGGACGCTGTCCACACCCTGTTTTAATGAAACGTTTCCAGCTTCCCAAGTCGCTCTCCAACACGCTCAGCATCATTGGAGCGGGGATTGCGCTCGTCGCGGGCGCGACGCTGATCTTCTTCCTGGTCGTCATCGCCACCCTGGGCGAAGCGAATCCCTACATCGGCGTGTTCGTCTACCTGGTGCTCCCGCCCATCGTGGGGGTGGGCCTCATCCTCATTCCCATCGGCGCGCTCCGCAAGCGGCGCCGGGTGATGAAGCATCTGGAGGATGCGCCCGTTCAGTGGCCCCACGTCGACCTCAACGTGGTCCGCCACCGGAACGCCTTCTTTCTGCTCCTGACCGGGCTGGGCGTGCTGACGCTGGTGAGCGTGGTGGGCGGGTATCAGGCCTATCACTACACCGAGTCCGTGGAGTTCTGCGGCACGACCTGCCACACCGTGATGGAGCCCGAACACACCGCATACGCGAATTCGCCCCACGCGCGTGTATCGTGCGCGGCCTGCCACGTGGGGGCGGGTGCGAGCTGGTACGCCAAGTCGAAACTGTCGGGCGCCTACCAGGTGTACGCGGCCACGTTCAACAAGTACCCGCGCCCGATCCCGACGCCGATCAAGAACCTGCGGCCGGCGCAGGAGACGTGCGAGCAGTGCCACTGGCCCGAGAAGTTCTTCGGTGCGCAGCAGCGGCAGTACAATCATTACATGTACAACGAGGCCAACACGCACTGGCCGATCAACCTCCTGATCAAGACGGGGGGTGGGGACCCCAAGACGGGCCAGACGGCGGGCATCCACTGGCACATGAACATCGGCGTCGACATCCAGTACGTCGCCCGCGACGAGCGCCGCCAGGACATCCCGTGGATCAGCATCACGGACCGCCGCACCGGACGCGTCACCGTCTACCACGACCAGGACGATCCGCTGAGCGAGGAGGAGCTGAAGACGGCGACCAGGCGGCGGATGGACTGCATGGACTGCCACAACCGGCCCAGCCACAGGTTCAACTCGCCCGACGCGGCCATCGATCGCGCGATCCTCACGGGCGAGATCGACCCGACGCTTCCGGACATCAAGCGCGTGGCGGTTGAAGCGATGCAGGCGAAGTACGAATCCAAGGAGCAGGCGTTCCAGGCCATCGCCGCCAGGATCCCGGAGTTCTACCGCGACAACCACCCGGACGTCCTGAAGCAGAAACGCGTGGCCATCGACGCCGCGGTGCTGGCAACACAGTATCAGTTTTCACAGAACATCTTTCCCGAGATGCAGGTGCGCTGGGACGGCTACCCCGACAACATAGGGCATTACATCTTCCCCGGGTGCATGCGCTGTCACGACGGCGACAAGGTGAGCGAGGACGGCTGGGTCATCACGCGCGACTGCACCGCGTGTCACGCCATTCTGCGCCAGGGATCGGCGGACAACCTGCAGATGGCGATGACGGAAGAGGGCCTCGAATTCATGCATCCGGACGGCGGCGACGACTGGCGGGACACGAACTGTCATGAATGCCACTCGGGAACGCAACCCTGACCAGGAGAAAAGGCCGCCAGGTATTTCTTCCAGAGTCGTCCGCCTTGCAGCACTTCTACCAGTCTTTGTCCTGATTCTGTCTTCCCTGCCGGCCCAGGCGGCGAA
>CAZPUV010000116.1:0-7834 GCA_964589805.1 uncultured bacterium
GCCTGGTCCTGCTTCTTTGCTGGAAGATCGCTCACGTTACCTGCCCTTCCACGACGGACTTGAGATCGGCGAGGTTCGACACGTGCATGATTCGCTCGCGCGAGTCGTCATTCTTTATTAGGTCGACGATACGGCCGAGAACCTGAAGGTAGAGATTGTCGCGGTCCTGCGGAGGCGCAATGATGAGGAAGAACACGTGTGAAGGTTGCTTGTCGACGGAGTCGAAGTCGATGCCCTTGACCGACCTTCCAAACGCGATCGACAGCTCTCGCACCGCGAGCGTGCGTCCGTGCGGGAAAGCAACACCCTTGCCTATCGCAGTACTCCCCAGGCTTTCCCGGTTGAGCAGCATCTCGAGGATGAGCCCGCGATCCTTGATTTCACGATCCGCGCAAACGGCTTCGACCAGCTCGGCCAGAGCGTCACGCTTGGACGTGGCCTTCAAATCGAAGATGCAAAGTGATTCTCGGAAGTATGAAGCGAGTTCTTGAGAGGTCATCACCGGTGTGGTCATGAAAAGGAGCGCCGGGAAACGCCAGCGGACGCCAAGTGAATGAACGCTTGGAAATTACCAGATTCGCAGCGTATCCTCAACAGCAAATCTGCGCCATCCTCGTCGAATGGATTTCCCATGCTGGATCAACACGAAAACGGGCTCGTCATCCGGGTGACCGGGGGAGACGTCTGGGTCCAGGTCGCCGGGACGGTGCTGGCCTGCAGCCTTCGCGGCCGCTTCCGCGTGAAGGAGAAGTCCCTCCAGGTCGTGGCGGGAGACCGGGTGATCGTCCGCCGCGACGCGTCGGGCGGGGGCGCCCTCGAAGAGGTCCTGCCGCGCGAGTCGTGGCTGTCGCGCCACGCCGACCGGGCCCGCGAGGGCCGTCTGATCGTTGCCAACGTCGAGCGCCTCTTCGTGGTTGCCTCGCTGGACGAGCCCCCGCCGCACCCCGAGTTCGTCAACCGCGTGCTGGCCGCGGCGGCATGGGGCCACATCCCGGCCGTCGTCGTCCTGAACAAGATGGATCTCGGCCGGAAGGGGGAGGCGGAGGCGTTCCGCTCGGTCTACCGGGGTGCGGGTTACGAGGTCATCGACACCTGCGCGGTCACCGGGCAGGGCGTGGACGCCCTGGCGGCACGCGTGGGCGGGGGGGTGTACGCCTTCGCGGGGGAGTCCGGCGTGGGGAAGAGCTCCCTGCTCAACCGTCTCGACCCCGACCTGGACCTCGACGTGCGCGAGGTCGGGGAGCGAACCGGACGGGGCCGGCACACCACCGCGTACTCGCAGCTCTTTCCGTTTCGCGACGGGTTTCTCGCCGACACCCCCGGCATGCAGACATTCCGCTTCCCGGGCGACGATGAGCGCGGCGTGGCAGAGTGCTTTCCGGAAATCGCACGCGTGGAGAACCGCTGCCGGTTCGACCCGTGCTCGCACACGCACGAGCCCGGGTGCGCGGTCAAGACGGCGATGGAAGCGGGCGACATCGACGAATCTCGCTACGCCAGCTACGTGGAGATCGTCCGCGATCTGCGCGAGCGCGAGGCGAACCGGCAGTGGTGAAGGCGTGGGAACGGTAAAGACGCTCGAACGCCAGGGCAAGCGTGTGCTCATGCGAGGGCTGGGGAGTTTCCTGCGGGCACCCGTGCTGTCGCCGGCCGGATTCCGCGCCCTGGACTTCGAGCGCATCCTGGTGATCCGCCAGCACAACCAGATGGGCGACATGATGCTCGCGATACCCGCGTTTCGTGCCGTCCGCGAGACCTATCCGCGCGCACGCATCGGTGTCGTGTCGTCGACGCTCAACCACGGCGTCCTGGCCAACAGCCCGTACGTGGACGACGTCTACACCTACGACAAGCGCAACCCGGCCGGCTCCCCGGGGCTGATCCGCCGGCTGCGCGAGCAGCGTTTCGACCTCGCCATCGTTCTGCACACGGTGTCGTTCTCGTTCACGAGCATTCTGCTGGCGGTGCTGTCGGGCGCGCGCGTGCGCATCGGTTCGACGTCACGGCGCATCGGCGATGCGCTGACGGGAAGTTACCTGAACATGACGCTGCCCCTCCCCGACGACGACGCCCTCGCGCACATGAACGAAGCCGAACACAATCTGTTTCCGCTGCAGTCGGTGGGCATCACCACCGGTGACATCGCGCCCCTGCTGGTCCCCGGCCCGGGGAGTGAACGCTGGGCGAAGGAGGCGGCGGAGTCGTGCTGGAGGCCGGGGACGGTGAAGCTGGCCGTGCACCCGGGCGCGGGAAAGGCGGAGAACATCTGGCCGCCGGAGCGTTTCGCGGCGGTGGTCGCGGAGATCGCGCGGAGCCGTCCGGTGAGCCTCGCCGTGATCGAGGGACCCGCCGACGCGGAGTCGGTGCGCGTGTTCGCGTCGGCCTGCCCGGTTGAGGGAACGGTCGTCCGCGGCCGGCCGATCCTGGACGTGGCCGCGCTGCTTTGCCGCGCCGACCTCGTTCTGTGCAACGACACGGGTGTCATGCACGTGGCGGCAGCGGCGCGCGCGCGCGTACTCGCGGTGTTCGGGCCGACGGACCCGCTGCGATGGGCGCCGCGTTGTCCGGGGCTGGACATCGTTCGCTCGCCCGGCGGGCGGTTGCTGGCGCTGGAGGCCGGTGAGGTGACGGCCCGGGCGGTGCGTGCGATCGATACGCCGTTACCCGCGTAGGCGCCAGAGCGGATTCCTGCCCGTGCTGAGTACACGCGAGCAGAAACGCACTTCACGTTGGTGTTCTTGCGCCGTGGGTCGCGATGGCTGGCGCGCACCAGCTCTGCCGCGGTCTCCTGATGACACTGGACGCCATGTAGGCTATTATAGCGACCGCCCGTTCTTTCGGGCTTCGGGTGCCCCCCCGCGTTCTTTTCTCTTTTCACGTATAGAAAGGACACAAAGCCATGAGATCTCCGCGTCTTTCACTGTTGGCAGCCGTCGTGGCCGCGGCCGTGCTGGCCGATGCTTCCTTCGCCGCCGACCTCCAGCTGCCGCGCCCGAGCCAGAAGGCCCAGGTAATGCAGACCGTGGGGCTCACGGATGTCACGATCAACTACAGCCGGCCCGGGGTGAAGGGACGCGTGATCTGGGGCGGGCTCGTCCCCTACGACAAGGTATGGAGGACGGGCGCGAACGAGGCGACGTCCATCACTTTCTCCACCGACGTGAAGGTGAACGGCCAGGCGCTCCCGGCCGGGACTTACAGCATCCACACCATCCCCACCAAGGGCGACTGGACCTTGATTTTCAACAAGAAGGCCGACCAGTGGGGAAGCTACTCCTATGACGAGAAGGAGGACGCGCTCCGGGTTCAGGTCAAGGCCCGGCCCCACGAGTTCACCGAGTGGATGGAGTTCAGCCTCCCGGACATCGCCGTGGACAAGGCCACGGTGGCTCTCGACTGGGAGAAGCTCCGTGTCCCGTTCGAGATCCAGGTGCAAACGATCGATCATGCGCTGGCGAGCGCCCGCGCCGCCATGGCTTCGCTGGCTGCGGACGACCACCAGACGGCGTTCCGTTGCGCGAGCTTCGCCTTCCAGAACAACGTCGCTCCCGATGAAGCGCGGCAGTGGGTCGACAAGTCGATCTCCATCAAGGAGACCTGGCTCAACCTGCGCCTCAAGGCCGACATGATGGCGAAGGACGGAAAGACAGCGGAGGCCATCCAGTACGGTGAAAAGGCGATCGCGGTGGGCAAGACGGACGGACCCCCCGACGAGATCGCCAAGATCGAGAAGCAGGTTGCGGAGTGGAAGAAGGCTAAGAAGTAACGGACCGGGCTACCGGGCGGCCCCGGCGGCCGCCCGGTAGCGAGAACAGGATCGCGCAGGCGATGGTCCCGAGACAGCCGACCACGTTGTACCACAGGAACGAGATGTCGGTGGCCACAAAGCAGACAACCACCGCAATCTCGCCCGCCAGTGCTCCGAGGAAGACCGCCGTTCCCCCCACGCGCTTCACGTAGAACGCCAGCAAGAAGATTCCGAGGATCGTGCCGTAGAAGAGCGATCCAAGGATGTTGACGGCCTCCACCAGTGACCCGAGCCGGTTGGCGTATTCTGCAAAGAGAACGGCCAGCGCCCCCCAGACCACGGTCGCAACCTTCGATACCACCACCAGGTGCCGGTCCGACCGCGCACGCTTCCAGAACCTCCTGTAGATGTCCACGATCGTCGTCGAGGCGAGGGCGTTGAGCTCCGAGGCCGTCGATGACATCGACCCCGCGAAGACCATGGCCAGCACGAGACCGATGACACCGACCGGCAGCGACGCGAGCACGAACGACAGGAAGATGTAGTTCACATCGTTGCCGTCCGATCCCGGGTTGACCTGGCGCACGATCTCGCGGGCCTCAAGGCGTACGCCGACGGCCTGCGCATGGATGCGGTCGATGGATGTCGCGGCCTCCGCCTCCGCCGCCCGGTCACCGCTCCGGCGCGCCTCGAGCAGCGCCTCGATCCCGGCGCGCTTCGCCTCCGTGAGCGCGTCGTGCTCCGCCTGCAGAGCCCCGAACTCGCCCGCGAGTGCGCTTGCCTCGACACGTTGCGTTTCCACGGGATTGAAATAGACCGGCGTCGCATGGAACTGGTGGACGACGAAAACCATCGCCCCGATGAACAGGATCACGAACTGCATCGGCACCTTGACAACGCCGTTGAACAGGAGCCCCAGCCGGCTCTGGGTCACGGACTGGCCCGAGAGGTAGCGGCCCACCTGCGATTGGTCGGTACCGAAGTAGGAAAGCGCGAGGAAGAAACCGCCGATGAGACCCGACCAGAAGTTGTAGCGGTTGTTCCAATCGAACGAGAAGTCAATGGCGTTCAGGCGGCCCATGCGGCCCGCCACGTGGACCGCTTCCGCGAAGGAGACGCTCTCGGGGAGCCGTGTCACCGCGATCGCCAGCGTGGTGAAGAGGCCGCCCAGAACGATGACCATCTGCCAGAAGTTGGTGTGGGAGACCGCCTTGGTGCCGCCCGCGGCCGTGTAGATGATGACCAGCACGCCGATGACCACGTTGGTGACGTGGAGGTTCCAGCCCATCAGCACCGAGAGGACCACGGCCGGTGCGTAAATGGTGAGCCCGCAGGCGAGCCCGCGCTGGACGAGGAAGAGGATGGCGGCCAGGCTGCGCACTTTGACGTCGAAACGGTGTTCGAGGTACTCGTACGCGGTGTAGACCTTGAGCCTGCGGTAGAGCGGCACGGCGGTGATCGACAGCACCACCATGGCGAGCGGCAGACCGAAGTAGAACTGCACGAAGCGCATGCCGTCCACGTAGGCCTGACCCGGTGTCGAGATGAAGGTGATGGCGCTGGCCTGGGTCGCCATGATGGAGAAGGCGACCATGTACCAGCGCATGCTGCGGTCGCCAAGGAGATAGCCGTCGAGGTCGCGGTTCCTGCGTCCCTTCCACACCCCGTACACGACAATGAAGACGAGCGAAGCGACGAGCACGAGCCAGTCGTATCTACTCACGAGAACGCCCTCGTGAACACGTAGAAGAGGAGGATGAGGAACGCCAGGTTCCCGATGACGACGGCGTAGAGGACACGCCAGCTTCCACCGATGGGCGGCTGCTCTTCGTCGTCCGGCGCCGGCGCGGTCGGGTGCGCTGTCTCTTTCATCCGCGGGCCGACACCAGGTTGATGAACAGCCGGTAGGCGCCGGGCACCCCCGCGGGGAGCTGTCGGAAGAATGCGTACCCCGTGTAGATGAAGATTCCCTCGCCGTGGCGCGCCCACAGGAGACCGCCGGCCGATGGTTTCTCACCGGGATCACCGGATGAGAGCACGGTCCGGTACTCGGGTCCCCATGTGGAGGCAAAGTAGAGGCCGCGTTCCTGCACCCAGCCATCGAAGTCCTGCGCGGTGATCCGGTTGGGCGTCGTCAGGAGCGGGCTTGCGGGATCCGCGAGATCGACCGGCGCTTCCTCGACCGTGACCCGGTCACGACCGATCTCGAGCGGGAAGGGTGCGAAGTCGCTATGCAGGGTTCGATCGGCCGTGTTGTATTGCACGACGAGCGTTCCACCCGACGCGACGTAGTCGAGGAGACGCTGCGAATTCCGCTTGAGCGCCTCGCGGGCGTTGTAGGCGCGCACTCCCGTGACGATGGCGTCGTAGCTGGAGAGGTCGCCCGAAGCGAGCGCGGCGTCCTCGATGATTGTCACGCGGTAGCCGGCCTGTTCGAGAGCGGCGGGCACGTCGTCCCCCGGACCCATGACGTAGCCGATCGTTTCGCCCACCCTGGAGAGCGGCAGCCGTACGACATGCGCGGTGGCCGGGGGGAACACGGTCACGATCGGAATGTGGAGATGATCGACCACGGTCATGTCGCGCGTGAAGGTGCGGTCGTTGGTGGCGAACTCGGCTGCGAGCACGCTCGCCTCCGGACCCGGAGTCACCTGGAAGACGACGTCGCGGGTTTGCCCCGCGGGCAGATCGACCTCCTGCGCGACTGGATCGCAACGCCAGCCCGAAGGCAGCGCAAGACGGGCGCGGCCCTGGAGTGCACGGCGCGATTCGAGCCTGAGGCGCACCGGACGCGCGGAGCCGTCGGGAAAAAGGTAGACCCGCTTGTCCAGCGTCAGCGTCACTTCAGGAGCGATGCAGAGGGGCCGGTAGAGTTCGCCGCGCACACGGTCCACCCAGCGGTACAGGACGGGGAGCGTGTAGTCGATCGATTGTCCCGACACCGTCACCGTGATCGTCATGCGCAGCGCGGGATCGTTCCACGGCGTTCCGATGAGCGCCGGATCCGCAACCTGTTGCAGGCCTCCCTCGAGCGGTTCGCGCAGCCAGTAGGGTTGCGTGTTGCGCCAGTCGAGGCTCGCCGGCACGATGCTCCGGAGCGACAGCGTGACCGGCCGGTTCTCCGAGAGAACGCTGTCCGCCGGGCTGTCGAGCCCTGCGGGCTCCGATCGGACTCCGGCGAGGCGAAGCGCCGCGCCCGAGCGGTTGATCGCCGTCACATCCACCTGGATCGAATCGCCGGGAGAGAGCGTGTGCTCACGGGCCACGGCCTCGAGCCAGAGGCCGCAGCACGCGCGGATCACGTCGTCGAGCTCGCGCGCCTTGTAGAGGATGAGCGGTGCATCGCCGGCCGCCGCCGAAGCGCGAAGTCGCGCGAGCGCGGCGCGTGCCCGCAAGAGCGCCGGCACACTCGCTGCCGGGTCGCTGGGATCGTGCTGCCGGTGGACGGCATCCAGGAGCTTGCCCACCTCAGCCCCGCCGGGGATGCGGTTCCACGACAGGTCGACGCCCTCGAAGATGTCGGACGTCGCCGGTTCCCCGGCGATGATCCGGAAGTAATTGACCGACGTGCCGCGGCGTTCGGGCGAACCAAATCCCTGGCTCTTGTGCATGCTGCGGCTCTCGCCTGCGAGCTCGGTGTAGGAACGACCGAGTAGCGGGTTGTAGGCCCCGAGATCGATGGTGAGCAGCTGCTTGGCGCTATCGCCCGAGGGCGGCGCGGCCCAGCTGAAGTAGTTCCAGAGGAGCCGCTTCGGCTTCCACGGCGAGAGCGTGCGCAGCTGGTCGGGGAATCGAGACGGATCGCCGGCCGCCTCGAACGCTTCGACCGCGAGCAGCGCCGACGCCGTGTGATGGCCGTGGCGGCCCTCACCGGTGGTCGGGAAGCGCATCACGATCACATCGGGCCGGAAGGTTCGGATGACGCGCACCACGTCGGCCAGGACCGCGTCGTGTCCCCATATGGCGAGCGTTTCGTCGGGCCCTTTGGAGTACCCGAAATCCACCGCGCGGGTGAAGAACTGCTCGGCGCCGTCGATCCGGCGCGCCGCGAGGAGCTCGCGGGTGCGGATGACGCCCAGAAGATCG
>CAZPUV010000117.1:0-7793 GCA_964589805.1 uncultured bacterium
GGCGGCCGCGCGCGAGGGGTTCGAGCCCGTCGAGATGTCCGCCGCGGTGGCGGCCCTCGTGTTCGCGCACGGCTTCGCAGTCGCGTCGGCGGCGTGCGCGTTCCGCCGGGGCACGACGTGATCCTGGTGGCGCCGAAGGGGCAGGGGCACTACCTTCGCCGGATGTACGTCGAGGGCCGTGGGCTCCCGAGCCTGGTCGCCGTCGAGACCGACGCCTCCGGGTCCGCCCGCGAGAAGATGCTCTCATACGCGTCCCTGGTCGGGTGTCTCTCCGCGGGCGCCATCGCGACCACGTTTCGCGAGGAAGCTGTCACCGATCTGTTCGGAGAACAGGCGGTGCTGTGCGGTGGGGTCCCCGAACTCGTGAAGGCCGCGTTCGAGACCCTCGTGGCGCGCGGGTACTCGCCCGAAGTCGCCTGCATCGAGTGCCTGCACGAACTGAAGATCATCGCCGACCTGATGTTCGAGGGCGGCCTCGCGCACATGCGCGGGCGCATCAGCCGCACCGCGGCGTGGGGAAGCTACGAGAGTGGAGGCCGTGTCGTCACGGCCGAGACGCGCCGTGCGCTGGCAGCGATACTGGATGATATCGAATCGGGCCGGTTCGCGAGCGGCTGGCTCGACGAGGCCCGGGCCGGACAGAAACGACTGGACGCGCGCATGCGCGACGAAGCGGGGCACGAGATCGAACGCGCGGGGAAGACCGTCCGTGCCCTGCTCGACGCCACACGCGATACCGACAGGGAGGAGAAGCCGTCATGAGCACACAGGGGTCACGGAACAAGGCGGGCAGAACCGCCGCCGCGGCGGCGATACTGGCCGCGCTGGTCCTCGCAGCCTGGGGATGCGACCGGGCGGGCGAGCAGGAGACGACCCAGGTGAAGGCGGAGCGTCCCGTCTACAAGGTTCCTTCCGCGCTGGACCGCGAGCTGAATTTCATGGAACTCGACAGCCTGCGCATGATGAAGAGTACGCACAACATCACGCGCGACGAGTACTGGGACGACTACGGCGGCGTGCTCGCGAACGACGAACTCGAAGTCTGGTATCCCGACGGAAAGGTGAACGTGTTCCAGGGAGCGGCGATGTTCAAGCACGCGACGGCCGGGCGCAAGAGGGTGATGGAGCTCTTCGGGCGGGCGCCCGAAGGCCGCCCCGTGATCATCTGCTCGGGCAACGTCGAGATGTACAAGTGGGGCACGGGGCGCGACTGGTGGACGTATTCGACCATCAAGGGGGACACGATCAACGTCCAGGCGCCCGTCGACCTGCACACGCGGGGACTGCTGCCGGTGGTCGGTCCGCGCGAATACTACGAGTGGGCCATCATTCGGCTGTCCGCGGGTCGTGCGCCGCGCTGGGTGCAGGAGGGATTCGCGTCGTACCTCGCCGGCGAGGGACTCATCCTGGAGGAACTCCGCACCGACTTCGAGCAACTGGGAAAACTCGTGATTCCGCCCGCCGAGACCGAGCGTATTCTCCGCCAGGAGAAGGACCGGCGCGAGACGCGGCGGGCGTACTACAACGCCTACCGCATGATCGAGGAACTCGCGAAGCGCCGCGGTCCGGCGGCCGTGGCCGCGTGGGTGAACGCGATGGCGCAGACGTCCAGCGCGGACGCCGCGGCCCGCCAGGCATTCGGCGCGAGCTACGACGACGTGCTCAAAGAGGCGACGGCGTGGACCGCTACTGAAGCGTCGCCCTGATCGCCGCGTCGAGCTGCTCCAGACGCTGCTCGAGCGTCCCCGTGATTCCCACCGAGATGCGCACCAGCCCCGGCGAGATGCCGGCGCGCTCGAGATCCTCGGGCGGCATCTCGCTCGACGTCGAGCTCGCCGACACCGACATCAGCGAGTCGGTGAAGCCCAGGCTCACCGCGATGAACCCGAACCGTTCCCGGTTCTGCAGGTGTTCCATGAAGCGGTTCGCGCGTTCCTCGCTCTCCAGATCGATCGCCAGCAGACCGCCCCATCCGTAGCCCTCGTTGCGCAGCTCCGCGAGGCGGCCGTGGTCCGGGTGGGACGCGAGCCCGGGATAGTGGACGGGCACGCCCCTGCGCTCGAACACGTCCGCCATCGCAATCGCACGCCGCCCGTGCTCGGCCATGCGCACGCCCAGGTGGGGGAGCCGGGTGCTCAGCTCGAAGGCGATGCGCGGGTCCATGGTGGGCCCGAGCAGCATGAGCGCGCCGGTGGTGACGTCCATCAGGCTCGATACGAATTCGCGGCTTCCGCACACGACGCCCGCGATGATGTCCGAGGATCCGCTCACGAACTTGGTAAGGCTGTGGACGACGACGTCGGCGCCGTGCAGCGCCGGGGTCACGATCAGCGGCGCGAACGTGTTGTCGACGACGAGTGCGGCCCCGCGCGCGTGCGCGATCTTCGCCAGCGCGGGGAGATTCGCGACCTTGAGCGTCGGATTGGCCATCGTCTCCACGTAGAGCACACGCGTCTGGGGCGTGAACGCGCGCTCCACCGCGGCCAGGTCGTCGACGTCGACGAAGGTCGTCCGCTCCCCCGAGCGCTCCGGGAGGAAATTGTGCAGCAACGCGTAGGTGCCACCGTAGAGCGCGTTGCTCGCGACCACGTGCTCGCCGACGCGGCACAGCTGGAAGATCACGGCCGCGATCGCGCTCATGCCGCTGGCCGTGCAGTAGGCGACCTCGGTCGCCTCCATGGCGGCGATCTGGCGTGCCAGCGCGTACACGGTCGGGTTGTAGTGGCGGCCGTACAGGTAGCATCCGGCGTTGTCGGGACCGAGCAGCCCGTGGAAGATATCGGGCATGAGCGACGCTTTCATCACCGTGAAAGTGGTGCTCACCTCGACGGACATGTTCACCCCGCCGTGCTCGCCGAACTCGTGCCGGATGGCGGCGATTGATTGCATGGGATCGAATCGGGACACGGTCATCGCTCCTTGCGCGGCCACCAGGTTACCCAGCGCCGGCGCGGAATGAGAAGCCGCGCCATGAAGAGCCCCGTCACCAGGGCGACGCCGGTCATGATCATCGTGAAAGCCGTTTGCAGGCCTGAAACTGCGTCGCGCGCCAGCATGTCGGTGATGCTCTGGAATCCGACGCTCCCGGGTACCAGCATCATGATGCCGGGTGTCGAGGTTACCACGGAAGGACGGTCGAAATTCCTGGAGTGGAGCCCGCTCGCCACGCCGACGAGGAGAGCACCGATGAACGCTCCCGTCTCGACGCCGAGTTGCTGCGCACCGACGCGCGCGCCCACGAACGCCAGCGTGCACACACCGAGGATCCACCCCGCGTCGCGAGGCTGCGCCTGAAAGAGAACCACGAACGAGAGCGACGCCATCACCACGGCCGCGGCCGTCGTCCACGCTGGCAGCGACATCGGTTCTGCGGCTGCCTCGGCGCCGAATATCGCCCCGCCCGCCTTGAGTCCCACGGCGACTCCGAAGCCGATGGTCATGAACAGCGTCGCCGCCGACATCAGGCGCGCCGTACCCGACGCAAGGTGCTGGGTGGCGAGCTCGCTGATCGCGATGGTCAGCGTGAGACCCGGGAAGAGCACGATCAGGCCGCCGGCCATCGCCACGTACACCGACGTGGGCGGGAGCAGTGCCGCCGCGGCCGAGGCCAGCACCCCGGCCACGAACGCCGCCGCGGGCTCGAAGAGACGGAAACGCGCCTGGCGCGACGCCAGGAGCGCAAGCAGTCCGGTGACGAGGCCGATGCCGCCGCAAACGAGGATCTCGCGCCACCCGCCTCCGAAGAAGCGCGCCGCCGCGGCGGATACCAGCGCGGTCGCGAGCACGCGCGTCTTGCCCTTGAAGCGCGGCGGGGGATCACAGATCGCGTCGATGGTCCGCGATGCCTGCGCGGGGCTGATCTCGCCCGACCCGATCCGGCGCGTGAGCTGGTCGAGCCGGGAGAGCTTGTCGAGGTTCACCGACCCCGGATCGACGCGGATGAGCATGGTTTCGTCGTGGTCCGCCGTCTCCAGGGCCGCGAAGATCGCGGTCGGAGTCGCGAAGAACTCGCCGTGCACGCCCAGCCGGCCCGCCACCAGTGTCAGCGCGTCCTCCACCTGCTGCGCCGAGAAACCATAGCGATGGAGCGCCCGGGCGAGTTTCTCGATGAGCGCGAATGTCTCGCGATGCGGGCGCGAGGGCGTGACGGGCCCGTCTCCGGGCGTCTCGCCCCGCGCGGCGTCCTGTCCGGCGGTTCGCCACAGCGATTCTCGAAACTGCTTCCACATGGCATTCAAGGTCGGCCTTGATTCTGCGCCCCGCGGCTGCTAACGTAAAGGCCCGCTTTAGAGTAACCGACACAATGACATCGTTGGGGGGTCGTCTAGGGGCAGGACAGCTGACTCTGGATCAGTGAACGGGGGTTCGAATCCTCCCCCCCCAACCATCATGCAGGACGCCCGGCGCGACGCCTTGATCGCCGCCGGGCGTTTCTGTTCCCGTCGTGCGGCGGGTCAGGCGTGGGTGCGGCGCTGTTTTCGCCCGGTTGCCACGAGAACCACCGTCAGCGTGACCAGCCCCAGGGCGCTCACGATGATCAGGAGGGGTCGCGCCCGGCGCACCAGCGAAACGGCACGCGCCGCGCGCTCCAGCTCCGCCCGGATCTCGTCCGTCTCATAGACGACGCCGTGGACGAAGCCGGAGACCTTGAGCTCGGGGTCGACGATGGCGACGACGTTCGCGTGTGCGAACCCCCCGCCTTCGAGCGGCGCATAGCGGAAGTCGATCGCGTCGAGCAGTGCGGCGAGATTCTCCGGAGACGCCACGGCGAGACGCCATCCGTCCGGCAGTTCGAGGCGTTCGCGGTATGCGCGCAGTTCCCCGGGTCCGTCTGCCGGATCGAAGGAAACCGTGAGCACGTGGTAGCCGACCTCGGGCTCGCCGATCGAGGCGAGTGCGTCGCGCAGACTCGTGGTGATGAAGCTGCACGTATGCGGGCAGCTGGTGAAGATCGGGCTGATGACGGTGGGTTTGCCGGCGAGATCGCCGATGCGGAACGTCGTCCCATCCTCGGCGGTGAGCTCGACGTCCGGCACCAGGGTGCCGCGTGCCTTCCGGATGTCGGGAGGAATCACGGACTGCGCGACGGCCGCCGGCGCGAGGAGCGCAGCCGCGAGAAGCCACGCGATCGCCGCGCGGATCATCACCGGTCGGGCGGCAACTGCGAAAGCTTCTTCGTGGTCGCCTCCGCCATGTCCGCGAGCGACGTGGCCTCGAGATACTGCCGGATGCGCTCGCGGATGGGTTTCCAGCGGTCGTGCAGCGGGCACGGCACCTCGTCCGAACAGCGCGCGAGTCCGACCGCGCACGCGTCGAGATACGTGGTGCCATCGATGGCCCGGTAGATGTCGAACAGCGCGATCTGGTGCGGGTCGCGCGCGAGCGCGAATCCGCCCCCCGGGCCCTTGTTCGACGTCAACAGCCCGGTGCGGACCAGCGTCTGGAAAATCTTACCGAGAAACGGGCCCGGTATCTTCTCGTGCGCGGAAACGTCGCGCGCGAGAACCCGCTGCCCCTTGTCGAATCCGGCCAGATAGGTCATGGCGCGAATTGCATATTCACATGCCGTCGAATGGATCACGTCGCATCCCCCGAGAGTAATAGACCTGATTGTCCGGCGACGCTAACACGGCGCGGGATATGGTGTCAAGGCAACGGGTTCTTGACACGTCCGCCCCGTCCGCGTATTCTGTCCGGACGGTTGAAGGCCCCTTCGTCTAGCGGTTAGGACGTATGGTTCTCAGCCATAAAACAGGGGTTCGATTCCCCTAGGGGCTACCATCTCATTCGGGACCCGCGTTCGGCGGGTCTCTTTTTTTCCGATCGATTCCGTCACGGACCGGAAAAGGAAAGGAAACGTTCATGGCGACCCGAACGGACCGACGGCGCCGGCGCTCGAGCCCGCGCCGCGAAAAGAACAAGACCCCGCGAGGACCGCGCTCGCGCGAGCGGCACTGGCTCTACCAGGAGTCGGTGCAAAGCCCCGACATCCATTTCGGTTTCTTCGACCGCGTGTACCGGGCGCGAAACGGCCGTCTGCCGCGCGTCCTCAAGGAGGACTTCTGCGGCACGGCGCTGCTGGCGTCGGAGTGGGTGGAGCACCGAAAGGACAACGCCGCCATCGGGGTCGACCTCGACACCGAAACGCTGCAGTGGGGGCGGAGGAACAATGTCGAACGGCTGGACGAAGACCAGCGCAAGCGCATCGTATTGCGACGCGACAACGTGCTCCGCGTCACGCGACCGAAAGTGGATCTCGTCGTCGCGCTGAATTTCTCCTACTTCATCTTCCACACGCGCGAGGCGTTGCTCGAGTACTTCGTGGCCGCAAAGCGCTCACTCGGTCCGGGCGGTGTGTTCATCGGCGACATCTTCGGCGGCTGGGAGGCCCAGAAGCCGATGACGGAACGAACGCGCTACGCGGGGTTCACGTACGTGTGGGACCAGTCGGCGTTCGACCCCGTCGCCAACCACGGCGAGTACAACATCCACTTCGAGTTCCACGACGGTGGCGGCATCCGGCGCGCGTTCACGTACCACTGGCGGCTGTGGTCGATGCCGGAGATCCGGGAACTCCTGGCCGAGGCCGGGTTCGGGCACGTGGAGTTCTACTGGGAGGACATCGACCGCCGGACCGGATTCGGCAACAGCCGTTTCCGCCGCGTCGAGCGCGCGAAGAACTCGGAAGGCTGGATCGCGTTCTTCGTCGCGTCGGTATCCCGCAAAAAACGGGCATGACACGCGGCGCCCGGTAGCGCATCATTGAGCCGGCACCCGGCCCCCCCCGGCGGCCGGCCCGACACCCGGGCACGAGCGCATGGCCGCAGCCGGGGCACCCAGGAGACAACTCCATGTTTTTCCGCCAGATATTCGATCGGAAGCTGGCCCAGTACGCCTATGTCGTCGGCTGTCAGGCCACCGGCGAGGCCGTGGTCATCGATCCGATGCGGGACGTGGAGACCTGCCTGGACATCGCGGCCGAAGAGGGGTTGCGCCTGGTGGCCGTGGCCGACACGCACATCCACGCCGATTTCCTGTCGGGAGCGCGCGAACTCGCCGAACGGGCCGGCGTCAAGGTGTACGCGTCCGCCGAAGGCGGCCCCGACTGGCAGTTCGAGTGGCTTCGCGCCGGCGACTACCCGCACCGTCTGCTGCGTCACGGCGATCACTTCATGATCGGCAACATCCGCTTCGACGTCGTCCACACGCCCGGACACACGCCCGAGCACCTGTGTTTCCTCGTCACCGACACGCCCGCGGGTTCGCCCGTTCCGCTCGGACTCCTGTCGGGCGATTTCGTGTTCGTCGGCGACGTCGGACGTCCCGATCTGCTGGAAACGGCCGCGGGTCAATCCGGATCGATGGAGCAGAGCGCCCGGACCCTTTACCGTTCGTTGGAGCGGTTCCGCGCGCTCGCTCCCTCGGTGCAGGTGTGGCCCGGACACGGCGCGGGCAGCGCGTGCGGCAAGGCACTGGGTGCGGTGCCGATGTCGACGGTGGGATACGAACTCGTCACCAACCGTTCGCTGGCGGCCGCCACGTCGGAGGATGGCTTCGTGGACTACATCCTCGACGGCCAGCCGGAGCCACCGCTCTACTTCGCGCGCATGAAGCGCGACAACCGCCTCGGCCCGCGCGTGCTCGGGAAACTTCCATCACCCAGGAAGGTTCCGGCCAGCAAGTTGCCGGACCTGTCGGGGGCCACGGGGGTTGCGGTGCTCGACACGCGGGAGTGGAGCCAGTACGCAAGCGCGCACCTGCCGGGGGCGCTGTTTACGCCGCTGAACCGCGCG